>CAJFVL010000043.1 GCA_904420465.1 uncultured Clostridium sp. | reverse complement strand
AGCCATCGCAGCAAAACGGCAAAAAAATAATGGGTGAAGACCCGCAAAGCCTTGAAAGTCATGGATTTCCGCAAATATCTCAATTGGTCTTACACTCCATAAAAAGAGGTCGATTTTATGAAATCGACCTCTCTTTTTAGCTTTTTCAGGCTTCTTGTTTTTGGGAAATCTCCAAAGCGCCCCAAAAGGGGAGGGGGATGCTGCCCTCCGCCGAAAGGCCGGAGATCTCTTCCTGGACACGATGCAGACAGCATACTTGCATTCCTCCTGGAAAGAAACTAAGATGGTTCTATCAACCGGACGGTTTTATGTGGAGGGACGATATGGCTGTACAGAAAACGCTCTGCTACAACTGCTTTCAGAAGCGGGAGGCCCCGGATGGCCCCTGCCCGTACTGCGGGTTCGATCTGGCAGAGAATGAGAAGAAGTTTCCCGTGGCCCTGCGGGCGGGAACGGTTTTAAATAACCGCTACATCGTGGGCCGGGTGCTGGGCCAGGGCGGCTTCGGCATCACCTATCTGGCCTGGGACACCAAGCTGGAGGCCAAGGTGGCGGTCAAGGAGTTCATGCCCAATGAGATCGCCACCCGCGTGGGCACCACCGTGTCCGTGGCGGTGGAGAGCCGCACCCAGGACTTCACCTACGGGGCGGAGCGGTTCCAGGAGGAGGCCCGGACCCTGGCCAAGTTCATGGGCCAGCCCAACATCGCCGGGGTGACGGACTATCGTTGTCCAGCCGCTCCAGGCTCTCCGGGGGCAGAAAGCCGGTGAGGGCGGCGTAAAAGCAGGCCGCGCAGGAGTACACGTCGGTAAAGGGCCCCTGGCGGCTCCTTCTGATGTACTGCTCCTTGGGGGCGTAGCCGACCTTCAGGATGACGTCCAGGCTTTTGGACTTGTCGCCGATGGAATACCGGGCGGAGCCGAAGTCCAGCAGCTTCACCATGCCGTCCTTGGTGATGTAGATGTTGTCCGGCGTCACGTCCCGGTGGATGAATCCTTCTGCGTGAACCGCCGTCAGCGCCCGCAGCACCGGGATCATCACGTTCAGGGCCTCCTCCACGCTGACCTTTCCGCCCTGGTTGGCGATGTAGGTTTTAAACGAGATGCCCTCGATGTAGTCCATGACGAAGTAGGAGGTGTCGTTCTCGTCAAAGTAGCTGGTGACGGCGGCAATGTTGGGGTTGCCGATGAATTTCGCCAGGGTGTGGGCCTCCTCCTGGAACCGCTCCGCCCCGTAGGAGAAGTCAGCGCTGCGGGTGTCGGCCATCACCGAGACAGTGGTGCCCACGCGGGTGGCGATTTCTCCCGGCATGAACTCCTTCACCGCCACCTTGGCGTCCAGCTGGGTGTCCCAGGCCAGATAGGTGATGCCGAAGCCGCCCTGGCCCAGGACACGCCCCACGATGTAGCGGTTATTTAAAACCGTTCCCGCCCGCAGGGCCACGGGAAACTTCTTCTCATTCTCTGCCAGATCGAACCCGCAGTAGGGGCAGGGGCCGTCGTCCGGCTTCTCCCGGAAGCAGTTGTAGCAGAGAAGCCGGCCGGAGTGAACAGAGGACATATCAAAAACTCCCATCTATCAAAGGTATGGCTGTGTGCTGGACTCAGGACAGCGTCTTTTCATTCTCCGAAAACAGCTTGTCGTTGATGGCGTGAAGCTCCATGTGGTGGAGAATTCCATAGGCGATGATGGCGTCCCGCCTGCTTCTGGGATAGAGCTGGGCGTAAGCCGAAAGCTTCAGCAGCCGCTGGGTCTCCTCCAAAGTGGCCTCCAGCCCGATGCACAGACACAGCAGCCGGTCCCGGGATGGGTTGCGCCGTCCGGAGAACACCTGGTGGAGATACACCTCGCTCATGCCGGACTGCCGGGCCAGAGCCGCTTTGGAGATAGACTTGCGTTCATACAGCTCGGCCAGGGTTTCCGTGATGCTCTGCTCATAAAAATAGCCCTCATTTTTGCGAAGATAGGTATCAATGCTGTCGGCGCTCATCAGGTCTTTGCCCAGGTCGCCGGTGGGTTTCTCCCACATTTGCGGTTCCTCCTTTGACTTTCACTGAAAAATGCTTTATACTTACTTATAAATTTACAACGCTTTACAGCACGATACAATATGCTGGCAGCATAGGGTTTCAGCTTTTTTTGAAGGGAGAGGTTCCGGTGTACGAGTGGCTGCGGCAGTCCCTGGAGCAGTTCTTTCAGGAGGAACAGCTGCTGAAGAGAAGTCCCCGGGGCAGCGTGCGCCTGCTGCGTCACAGGGAAACCGGCCAGCGGTTCGTCCTGCGGCACTTCACCGGCAGTGCCGAGGTCTACCGCCAGCTGCTGCACTGCACCTGCCAGAACCTCCCCACGGTGTATGAGGCGGTCTCACGCAATGATGAGAACCTGTCCCTGGAAGAATATATTCAGGGGGACAACCTGGGGGAACTGCTCAAGGACGCCCTGTTCACAGCGGAGGAGACCCGGGACATCGTCACCCAGGTGTGCCGGGCCCTGTGGGTGCTCCACGGCCTGGGGGCTGTCCACCGGGACGTGAAGCCGGAGAACATCATCCTCCGGGGCGGGGAGGCTGTGCTCATTGACTTTGACGCCGCCCGGCTCCACAAGCCGGAGCATGAGACGGATACCCTGGTGCTGGGCACCACCGGCTTTGCCGCTCCGGAGCAGTACGGCCTGTCCCAGACGGACCAGCGGGCGGACGTCTACGCCGTAGGCATCCTGATCAATGTGATGCTGACGGGAGAGCACCCCTCCCGGAAACTGGCGGAGGGCCGCCTGGGCCGGGTGGTGCGGCGGTGCACCCAGGTGAGCCCGCAGAGGCGGTACCCCAACGTACTTCGACTGATGGAGGCCCTGTGAGATGGCGGAACAGACACAGCAGACCTGCCCCCATTGCGGGGCTCCCCTGCCGGCGGAGGCCTCCTTCTGCCCCCGCTGTGCCCGGGACATCCACCAGCGGCGAAAGCTATCTCCGCCATCCGTCAGATGGCGGAGGGCCCTGCGCAGGGCCGGCCCGATTCTGGTCCTTCTCCTGCTGGTCGGGCTGGTGGGGACGGGCTGGTACCTCTCCACCCGGCCCCAGGTCTACGACGACGGCGGCACGGGAGAAGTGATCTACACCGACGAGGACGGCACCTATCAGCTCCTCCTGGGCTGGCTGGATACTCCCTATGACCCCGCCTCCGTCATCACCCAGCAGGCGGAAAAAGACGATGAGTACACTTTCCCCGTCTGTCTTTTCATCCACCACAAGGACACCGGCATCAATGCCGGGGAGATTTTTCTGCGGAAGGTGGCATCGGTCACGGCAGAGTTTGACACGCCGGACGATCCCTCCGGCTACATCACCTACGACCCGCCAGCCTACGACAATTATGCCCCAGACGCCGCCCTCACCAGCTTTACCCACTTTCTGGGCCGGGAGAACTCCGCCCGGGGCACCTGGACCATCACCATGGAAAACGGGGACGTAATCCTGCTCCATCAGACACTCAATGTGGACCTGATCGAGACCGTGGACATCTATCCGGAGGACGTGCCCATGGACACCACAGAGGACCTCCAGGTTCTGGTGGACTCCATAGGGGACCGGGTGGGAGAATACGACGTGGTGAACATCCACCTGCCTGCCGTCACCTATGAGGGGACTCTGTCCATCACCGAACGGCCGGTGAACCTGTACGGCAATACGGATGGAGAGGGCCGCACCACCTTTACCGGCACCGTCCAGGTGAACCCGGGGGGCGTCAACTGGATCAACTATCTCTATGATATTGATTTTGTGGGGAGCGGCGACGGGATGGCTCTCACTACCGCCCGGCGGACCTGGACCATCGGCTGCCGTTTTACCGGGTGGCAGACTGCCATCCTGTGTCATGGCTCTGGGTACCCCGGCGGCATCGCCTACACTAACTGCCTCTTTGAGGGCAACGACATGGCCGTCCACTACAACACCAACCAGGTAAGCTTCTTCAACGGTATCTCCCCGGACAACATCTTCCTCCACAACGGCACGGCCATCCTCATCGAGGGGGAGCCCACGGAGGACATTCTGGAACTGTCCGGCTGCCGGTTTGAGGGCAACGGCACCGACATCGACAACCCCTGCGGCCAGCCCCTGGACATCTCCCAGGCGGTCTTTCAGTAGGCGGGGCATCAATGCGGTCTGACCGACTCCCAAGCCGGGACCCGGACCGATAAAAGCTGCTGGGGAGGCCTCAGACCTTGAACATCCTGAAAGCGCTCCGGTGCAGCGGATGAAGAAGCGGGCGGCGGGAACTTCAAAGAATGTCTGGGGCAGAAAGACAAGCCCCCGGGCTTTGGACGATTTTTGGAGTAAACGGTATGGAACCCGCTGAGTGTCAACACATGGAAAACCGGGGGCGGCCTGTAATCTGTAGCCCCCGGTTCAGATCCTGATTTCTCGGCGTGTCGAAGGACTCCCTTCCAGAAGTAAAAAGTTGTACAGCGCAGGGGGAGCTCGAGGGGGCAAGGCCCGCCTCGAATCAAATCAAATGCCCAAAGCCTTGCTGTGCAAGGCGTGCGGCCCACGAAGCGGGGACTTTCCCACTGCGGAGCAGTGGGAAAGTAACGGCATTTTTAGACTGTGAAATCCGTTGGAATCTTTTGATTCCAACGGATTTCTTTTTTGCTTATAATTTCATTTGGCCGCCTTTGGATGGTGAATGGACTTTGAAGCGGAGGGCCGCTGTTACCCGACCAGGATACAGAAAAAGGGGCAGGCGGTGCAGAAGCAAATTTATAGTGCGGCTTTCTGAATTCAGCACTCGCACCCACCTGCATGCCGGCTGACGAAACGGGTCTGTGCCGGCTGAGGCTTAAGAACGAATTTCCTGACGCATAAAGCTGATGTATGCGGCAGCGAAGCCGGCCATGGCCAGCCCAATCATGACCACCAGATGGGGCCACACCAGGAGCAGGCTTTGCGGGAAGGAGAGGGAGCCGGCAATGGCGCCCGACAGGTCGGACAGAGTTACAACTCCGATGGAGCGGACGCTGGGATTCAGAATAGCGGTGGTATAACAATTCATGCTTAATGCAAGCTAAAAGAACCGCGCCCTATTTGTAAACTTTTTATAAAATAAAGATTCATTTGCTGGGCATTTGATTCCATTCAAGGCGGGCTGCCGCCCCTCGAGCTTCCCCGCCGCAACCTCTGTTTTTCTGCCGGCAGTTTTTTGACAATCTGAAGAAACGGAAACGGCGGAGCCCTTTAGGCTCCGCCGTTTCCATGATATGATTTCTGTTCCGGAGCCACACCCGCCGGCCCCGGAGGGCATTTTTACATGCTGCAGTAGGCGCAGGGCTCCTCCACCGTGACGGTATACTTCTCCAGCAGAGCCACCGGATGGTAGGACAGCTTGCTGGTGCGCAGGCCGGGGTCTCCCGCGTCGTCCTCCCGGTTGATGAAGTGAACGCCCTCGTGCGCGAAGTGCTGGGCAAACTGGGCCACCAGCATCTGATAGCAGCCCTCGTAGTCCCGGTCCGCCTTTTCGATGTGGGTGAACAGGGTGTCACCCAGCACCTCGCCAAGGGAGAAGCCGGCGATCTCCCCTTCCACAATCAGCATGCCGCCCAGCAGGTCGTATGTCTGGTAGTTGTCCAGCACCTCGTGGGTCTTGGCGATGTCCTCGTGGAAGGAGGCGGCCGACTTGTCCCACCGGCTGGCGTACCGGTCCAGAAAGGCCTTGACAGCGGAAATGTCATCGGGAGCAATGGGGCGGAAGGACCAGTTGCCATAGGTTTTCAGAAACTTGTTTACATGGTTGCGCTGGCCGCTGAGCTTTTTCCCGCGGAAATACTTCAGGTCCTCCGCACGGTACAGGTAGTCGAAGTTGTTCCGCTCGGACAGAGCGGCGCTGTTGGGAAAAAACTGCTGCAGCCGGTCCAGCTCGTCCTTGGGGACGGGATAGAAGGCGATGGGCATAGACCGCCGGCAGCAGTAGTCGGCGATCTGGCGGAAGTGCTCCGGACGGCCTCCTCCCAGGGGGAGGGTAAAGGTGGACCCCAGCCCGGGATATTCCACCTTGAAATAAAGAGAGCTGTCATAAATGGCCCATTCGGTGCGGTACATGTCCCGCCAGATAAAGACGGCGCCCGGCGTGGTGTCGCAGATCCGGCTGCCGCTGTACCCGAAGAAGGGGCGCAGCCTGGGGAAATCCTCCAGCTTGAGGGGGTGAAAATCCAGCATAGTGTCAATCCTTGCTCTTTTAATTTTTTAAGGTTCCTCCATTATATCCGATAGACGGCCATAATACCAGCCCGTAACCCCCGCTTTTTTGCACAAAAATCCGTGTTTTGTGGCGGCCACCAAAGACAAATGGTCACCCGGGGAGACGGGAAGGGCATAATCGGTGGAGTCCTCGCACCACAGTCCCTGAGGCCCGCGGCGCAGATAGCGGTTTAAAATGGGCAGCACCCGGCCGGTCTCCAGATGGCGGCACAGGGAGGTCTCCTCCCCGGCCTCCACCAGCTCCAGAGCGGACCGGCCCCAGCGGACGTTAACCGGGTTGGCCGACGCCTCCTGGCTGTCCAGGGCGGCGTACACAGGAAGCCCGTCCCAGGCCTGCCAGGAGAAGTCCGCCGACTCCTCCGAGGGGAGAATCAGGGCGTTGAGCTGGCCGTCCGCCTTGAGGACGCAGCCCCCGTCGATGGAGATAATTCTCCGTTCGGGCAGGATGATGGGGGCGGCGGAGGGAATTTGGGGATTGTACAGGGTCACCGGCCAGTGGCCCACAATGACCCATTTGGAGAAGGAACGGCCCTGCCCCAAAAAGTCGTCGTTTTTCATGCAGCCCCAGCGCTCCAGCTGGTCCATCCCCTCCAGGGAGGGGACGCCGCCATGGACAAAAACCAGGTGCTCCGTCTCCAGAATGGTGGGCATGCGGCGCAGCCAGTCCCAGATGCCGGGGTAGGCCTCCCGCAGGTCCCGGCGCAGTCTGGGCAGGTCATCCAGCTGCTCAAAGCCTCCTTCCCGGGCCAGCTGGCGCAGGGTGGACTCGGGGTGCTGGGGGAGATAGAAGGAGAAAAAGCGCCCGTCCAGCTCATCCGTCTCAAAAAAGCGCAGGACCAGCCCGTCGCAGTTGCCGCACAGAGGATAGACTGTGTGGGTGCGGGACAGCTCCATCACCCGGCGCAGCAGGGCCAGGCTGTCCCGCCCCTTTTCCAGTATGTCTCCGTCCAGTACCAGAATATCCTGGGGAGTCAGCCTGATTTTGCGCAGCAGGGCCTGAAAAAAGGGAAGGTTGCCGTGGATGTCGCTGACGGCAATGATGCGGCGGCCTCTGGGAAAATCAGGGCGGATGACGATGGCGCGGTCCATGGCGACAGACTCCTTTCTGGAAATGGCTGGGTGAGGTGGCTCCGCACCATCATACCACAAGGAAGGCCTGGGGTTCAAGGGGCTGCCATGCATGAGGCTCCGCGGAGGAACAGAACGGGATTTTGCGTTCCTTTGATAAGGGAGGATTGTGGGGCGCGGGGCAATCTGTTATAATATTACGGCAAAGATATCAAAATAAGGTCCGCTGAGCTGGCCGTACATATCAGGGAAAGGACAGGTGTTGGCATGGCTGCTGCGACACTTTACACTGTGATTGTTGCCGATGATGAGGATGAGCTGAGAGAGGCGGTCTGTACCATGATCCCCTGGGAGGATTACGGGTTCTGTCTGGCGGGCAGCGCCAGCAACGGGCTGGACGCCCTCCAGATGGTGGAGCAGTATGAGCCCGACCTGCTGCTGACTGATATCCGGATGCCCTTTATCTCGGGCATTGAGCTGGCGCGGCAGGTGAGAGAGGTTCGTCCCGCCACCAACATCGCCTTTTTGAGCGGATATGATGACTTTGAGTATGCCCAGCAGGCCATTCAATACAACATCATCAGCTACATGCTCAAGCCGCTGACCGTGGAGGGGCTTGGGACGGAGCTGCGGACGATCCGGCAGAAAATTGACGCCCAGTACGCCCTGTTCCGTCAGGCGGCGCCCCGGGCCGACGAGCAGGAGCTGCGGGCGGCCATGCTGATGCCTCTGGTTCTGGATGACTACGCCGAGCCGGAGGAGAGCGCTCGGGCGGAGGCCTCCGCCCGGGCGTGCGGCCTGCTGCGGGACCCGGATGACAGGCCCTGCTATACCGTGATGGTGTCCAGCCTGCTCAGCGAGGAGGGAACAAATCGCACCGCCCCCTCCTTTGTGACCTCGGTGGACCGCCTGGCTGCCAAATACCTGCGCAGCGTCAGTTTTTTCTCCGGAGGAAAGGTGGTCACGGTGCTGCTGGGCAACCCCTCGGATTTTGAGGAGTACCTCCACATTCTGGTGGATGAGATCCCCCAGATGGCCCAGCGCGCGCTGGGCGGCCGCTGCCGCATCGGCGTCAGCCGGATGGTTCGGTCCCTTTCCGGGCTGCACGGGGCCTATCGGGAGGCCATGGAGGCCCTGCGCCAGGGGGACCGCAGCGAGGGAGGGGCCCAGTTCATCAGCGACCTGGTGCCCTCCGCCCGGGGCGGCAGCGCGCTTTGCCGGCGGGCGCTGGAGCTGCTGGATCAGCACTATATGGAAGCGGACCTCTCTCTGGTGTCCTTGAGCGGGATGCTGGATGTCAGCCCCAACCACCTGAGCGCCTGCATCAAGAAATATGCCGGCGAGACCTTTATCAACATCCTGATCCGCAGACGGATGGAGGCCGCCCGGGAGCTGCTGGCCAATACCGACCTGAAGATTCAGGAGGTGTCCCGGCGGTGCGGCTATACCGACCAGCACTACTTCAGCTACTGCTTTAAAAAATACTGCAGCGAGTCGCCCAACGCTCTGCGCCGCCGGCTGGGAGCGGAAAAGGCGGGTGACGGCGCGTGAAAAAGGGATTTCGGGGGCTGCGCACCACCACCATTCTGGTGGCCATGGTGGTGGGCGTTGTGGCCATCATTCTGTGCAGCTGCATTTTGCTGTTTCTGGACCGCTACCGCAGCGCCATGGTACAGAGCGCCCGCACCAGCACCGCCCAGGCCGTCTCACAGGTGTCCAACACGGTGGGGAGCTATCTGCGGGATATGGAGCAGGCCATGGACCTGGTGGAGCAGTCCATGACAGAGGAGCCTGCCAGCCGGGACGAGCTGCTGGACGCCTTTCTGACCTTTCGGCCCGATGTGGTGGCCATCACCAGCTACTCGGAGAGCGGCCAGCTGCTGGACTGCTGGTCCCTCGGCCGGGAGCCCCGGGCGGATATTCTGCAGAATCTCTCCTTTGACCTGGTGCAGGCCCAGGCAAATGGCGGCCCCTATATGACTGCTCCCCATGTGGAGAGCATTTTTGAGGACTATTACCCCTGGGTGGTCACCATGACCGCTCCCCTTGATTCGGAGGGGGAGGCTGCCTGGGTGTCTCTGGACCTGAGCTTTTCCGGCATCTCCAGCTATATCAGCAATGTGGGCATCGGACAGCGGGGCTACTGCTTTTTGATGGATGAAAGCGGAGAAATCATCTACCATCCCCAGCAGAGGCTGCTGTACGCGGGGCTGAAATCGGAGGATACTCCGGCTCTGGCGGCGCTGGAGGACGGAACCTATTCCGATGATACGATGATCTACTCCCTGTCCAGTGTGGAGGACGGCGGCTGGCGGGTGGTGGGAATCAGCTATGTGGATGAGCTGGTCAACCGGAATGTGCTGGAGATGATTCAGCTGTCCGGCGTAATGGCGGTGGTCATCCTGGTTGCGGCCCTGCTGACCAGCTGGCTGCTCTCCCACCTGCTGGGCCGTCCCCTGCGGGGACTGGCCTCGGCCATGGAGCGCTTCGAGTCGGATGCCGACCACTTTACCTACCGCCCGGTCAAGGGGACCCGGGAGGTGCGGGAGCTCTCTGACTCCTTTGGGCACATGGTGGTGCGGATTCAGCGGCTGATGTCCACCGTGCGGGAGGAGGAGGTCAACCTGCGCAAGACTGAGCTGAAGGCGCTCCAGGCCCAGATCAATCCCCACTTTCTCTACAATACGCTGGACTCCATCGCGTGGATGTGCGAGCGCGGCCGCAACGCGGACGCGGTGAGCATGGTCCACGCCCTGGCCCGGCTGTTCCGCATCAGCATCAGCAGGGGACACGAGCTCATCCCCATCGCCAAGGAGATTGAGCACGCGGAGAGCTATCTCCAGATCCAGAAATACCGTTACAAAAATCAGTTTACCTATGAATTTGACGTGGACTCGGAGTGCCTGGGGTATTACTGCAATAAAATCACCCTCCAGCCCATCATTGAAAACGCCATCACCCACGGCCTGGAGCTGATGGTGGACGAGGGGCGGATCACCGTTCAGGTCTGTCAGGAGGGGGAGGATATCCTGTTTCGCGTTCGGGACAACGGCGTGGGCATGAGCCCGGAGCAGGTGGCCTCTATTCTGGACAGGGCCCCAAGCGACCACACCGGCATCGGCATCAAAAACGTCAACGACCGGCTGAAGATCTACTTTGGAAAGGACTACGGCCTGCACATCACCAGCGAGCTGGACGTAGGCACCTGCGTGGAGATCCGGATGCCCAAGGTACAAGGAGAAAACTATGAGGCGAAATAGACTGGCCGCTCTTTTGACGGCCGCGGCCTTCTCCTGTCTGCTGACCTCCTGCGGAACGTCTGCGGACACGGCCGCGCAGCACTCGGTGGCGCTGGTGGTAAAGTCCACCAACACGGAATTTTGGCTCTCTGTGTTCGCGGGGGCGGAGGCCGCCGCCGCCGAGTACAACCTGATCCTCACCACCTCCGGACCGGGGACGGAGGAGGACTATGAGGCGCAGAACCGAATGATTGAAAGCGCGGTGGAGGCGGGGGCGGAGGCGCTGGTTTTTTCCGCCATTGATTATGAGAAAAATGCCGCCGCCATTGACTCCGCCGCCCAGGCGGGGGTGCAGATTGTGTCCATTGACAGCGGGGTGGCCTCTGATGCGGTGAGCACCTATATCGGAACGGACAACTATGCCGCGGGACGGATGGCCGCCCAGGCCGCCCTGGAGTCGGTGGAAGGCCCCCTGTCCGTGGGAATTGTCAACTACGATGAGGGCACCGCCAACGGACAGGAGCGGGAGCAGGGGGTGCGGGACGCACTGGAAGAGAGCGGCCGGGCCCGGATCGGTGCGTCAGTCACCACGCTGGTGGAGGCTGGACGGGCCCAGTCGGATGCCGCTGCCCTCCTCTCTCAGAATCCGGACATCAACGTGTTGATCGCGTTCAACGAGCCCACCAGTGTGGGGGCCGCCCGGGCGGTGGAGGAGCTGGGTCTGGAGGAGGAGGTATTCCTGGTGGGCTTCGACTCCAACGTTGAGACCATTGAAGGCCTCCAGTCGGGAAGCGTGGACGCGCTTGTCGTACAGAATCCCTACGCCATGGGTTATCTTGGGGTGGAGAGCGCTTACCGGCTGCTTACCGGCCAAAAGGACTCCGTAGCGCCCACCGTAGACACCTCCACGCAGATTGTATATCGAAGCAATATGTTTACCATGGACAGCCAAAAGGCCCTGTTTGCATTCGATCAACATCTGGATTGAGCATTATATACAAAAACGGACTGCTTGATTTTTGCATGTTGTCGGAACTGGATAAAAATTTACCCGCTGTTCGGTGTTTTTTCACCTTGTTTTTTTGTTTACTTTCTTTTAACATAAGATCGTAACAAACAGGGCGCGGCTGTGCTCCGTTTGAAAATTAAAAAAGGAGAATTCAATATGAAAAAGGCTCTTGCATTAGCTTTGGCCGCCGCTATGGCAGTCAGCCTGGCCGCCTGCAGCAGCGGCACCTCCAGCTCTGGTTCCAGCTCCGGATCTGGTTCCGGCTCCGGCAGCACCAGCACCAGCACCGGCGGGGACACCGCCACGGTGGCCAACGCGGACAAGCCCCTGGTCTGGTTCAACCGCCAGCCCTCCAACAGCTCCACCGGCGAGCTGGACATGGCCGCCCTGTCCTTCAACGAGGACACCTACTACGTAGGCTTTGACGCCAACCAGGGCGCCGAGCTGCAGGGCCAGATGGTTCTGGACTACATCAAGGCCAACATCGAGGGCCTGGACCGCAACAACGACGGCATCATCGGCTACGTGCTGGCTGTGGGCGACATCGGCCACAACGACTCCATCGCCCGTACCCGCGGTGTCCGCTCCGCTCTGGGCACCGCCGTGGAGAAGGACGGCGCCATCGACAGCACCCCTGTGGGCACCAACACTGACGGCTCCTCCACCTTTGTCAAGGACGGCGAGCTGACCATCGACGGCAAGACCTACATCATCCGTGAGCTGGCCTCTCAGGAGATGAAGAACTCCGCCGGCGCCACCTGGGACGCCGCCACCGCCGGCAACGCCATCAACACCTGGTCCGCCACCTTCGGTGATCAGATCGACATCGTGGCCTCCAACAACGACGGCATGGGCATGTCCATGTTCCTGGCCTGGTCCAAGGCCAACAGCGTGCCCACCTTCGGCTATGACGCCAACTCTGACGCTGTTGCTGCTATCGCCAACGGTTACGGCGGCACCATCAGCCAGCACGCCGACGTGCAGGCCTACCTGACCCTGCGTGTGCTGCGCAACGCCCTGGACGGCGTGGACATCGACACCGGCATCGGCACCGCTGACGAGGCGGGCAACGTCCTGTCCTCCGACGTGTTCAAGTATGTGGAGGAGGAGCGCTCCTACTACGCTTTGAACGTGGCTGTCACTGCCGAGAACTACCAGGACTTCCTGGACGCCACCGTGACCTACGCCCCCGTGTCCTACCAGCTGGACGCCGCCCAGCACCCCACCAAGAACGTGTGGCTGAACATCTACAACTCCGCCGACAACTTCCTGGGCTCCACCTATCAGCCCCTGCTGCAGAAGTATGACGACCTGCTCAACCTGAATGTAGAGTACGTCGCCGGCGACGGCCAGACCGAGGGCAACATCACCAACCGTCTGACCAACCTGGGCAACTATGACGCCTTCGCCATCAACATGGTTAAGACCGACAACGCCGCCGCTTACACCGGCATCCTGAGCCAGGGCTGATAAAGCTCCCTTTCAGGGAAGCCAAGCAAATGCTTGTTAGTTAAGTAACAGAATGCTATTAGGGAGAAGGAATTCTTCGTGCGAGAGAAACTGGTTCTCCGGGCGGCGGAAGGAATTCTCCCTAATAGCAATTTATGAAGAAAACCGGCAGAATCAGAGTTTTCGCTGAAACTGCTAATATTAGAAACGGGAGTATCGAGAATGGCAGACGCGAAAGACGATATCGTCCTGTCGATCCGCGGTATGTGCAAGTCTTTCGGCCGAAACCGGGTGCTTGACCATATCAACCTGGACGTAAAACGCGGAACGGTCATGGGACTGATGGGCGAAAACGGCGCCGGCAAGTCCACCATGATGAAGTGCCTGTTCGGCACCTACCAGAAGGATGAAGGTAAGATTTACCTGAATGGGAAAGAAATCAATTTTTCCGGGCCCAAGGATGCTCTGGAAAATGGAATCGCAATGGTCCACCAGGAGCTGAACCAGTGCCTGGAGCGGAACGTTATCGACAATCTGTTCCTGGGCCGCTACCCCACCAGCTCCATGGGCGTGGTGGACGAGAGCGGTATGAAAAAGAAGGCCTCTGAGCTGTTCCGCAAGCTCGGCATGACTGTAAACCTAAACCAGCCCATGCGGAACATGTCCGTCTCTCAGCGGCAGATGTGTGAGATTGCCAAGGCCATCTCCTACAATTCCCAGGTCATCGTACTGGACGAGCCCACCTCCTCCCTGACGGTCCAGGAGGTAGACAAGCTCTTTGAGATGATGCGGATGCTGAAGGAGCAGGGAATCGCGCTGATCTACATCTCCCACAAGATGGATGAGATCTTCGAGATCTGCGACGAAATTTCGGTGCTTCGGGACGGCAATCTGGTCATGACCAAGGCCGCCAAGGACACCAACATGAACGAGCTGATTACCGCCATGGTGGGACGTTCTCTGGAGAGCCGCTTCCCTCCAGTGGACAACACCCCCGGCGACACCATTTTGTCCGTCCAGCACCTGTCCACCAAATATGCGCCCCATCTTCAGGACATTACCTTCGATGTGAAGGAGGGCGAAATTTTCGGCCTGTATGGCCTGGTGGGCGCGGGACGCACCGAGCTGCTGGAGACCATCTTCGGCGTGCGCACCCGCGCGGCGGGCCGTGTCTATTTCAAAAACCGCCTGATGAACTTCAACAATGCCAAAGAGGCCATCGACCACGGTTTTGCCCTGATTACCGAGGAGCGCAAGGCCAACGGCCTGTTTTTGAAGTGTGACCTGACCTTCAACACCACCATCGCCAACCTGGAGCAGTACAAAAGCGGCCCTGCCCTCTCTGACGCGAAGATGGCAAAAGCCACCGCCAAGGAGATCAAGATCATGCGCACTAAGTGCATGGGGCCGGATGACATGATTACCAGCCTGTCGGGCGGCAACCAGCAGAAGGTCATCTTCGGCAAGTGGTTAGAGCGGGAGCCCCAGGTCTTTATGATGGACGAACCCACCCGCGGCATTGACGTGGGCGCTAAGTACGAAATTTACGAGCTGATCATTCAGATGGCCAAGCAGGGTAAGACCATCATCGTTGTCTCCTCTGAGATGCCTGAGATCCTGGGCATCACCAACCGGATCGGGGTCATGTCCAATGGACATCTCTCCGGCATCGTCAACACCAAGGAGACCGATCAGGAGGAACTCCTGCGGCTCAGTGCAAAATACCTATAATGGGAGATATTGCAGATGGCAGTGGATAATACGAAAATTTTGACGGCTGAACAGGAAAGTCAGCTGCGCGCGCCCATTGACGAGTATGTGGGCGCGATTCAGGAAAAGATCAACGCCCTGCGTGCAGACGGCACCGACAAGGTCATTGAGATTCAGAGCAATCTGGACAGCCTGAAGCGGGACCGCATCTACACTCAGGCGGAAAAGGACGCCAAGCAGGCCCAGTACCAGAAGGAGCTGGAGCAGGCCAAGGCGGTAGAGGCCCAGCACAAGGACGAGATCGCAAAGCTGATTGCCCAGGCTGAGAGCTATCTGAAGGAGCACTATGACCGGGAGTATTTCCAGCCGGTGGCGGCCAGCTGCATCCAGGAAAAGGCCGCGGCCCAGGAGAAGTACCAGGCGGCGGTAGCCCAGCTCAACAAGGAGCACCAGGAGACTCTTTCCAAGCTGAGTGACCAGGCAGAGATTAAGGACGAGAAGTACGTCCACAAGAACCGTCTGTTCGATGCCAAGATGCAGATGGACAAGGACCTTCAGGCCGCTAAGGACCGCCGGCACGCAGCCTTTGACTATAAGTACCATCTCATCGACATGCTGCGCATGTCCAAGTTCACCTTCAGCGAGTCCATGGCTCAGCGGTGGGAGAACTACAAGTACACCTTTAACCGCCGGGATTTTCTGCTGCGCAACGGTCTGTACATTGCCATCATCATCATCTTCGTCGCAATGTGCATCTTCTCCCAGGTGGTCAAGGACACCCCGCTGCTGACGGTGAACAATGTGCTGAACATCCTCCAGCAGGCGTCTCCCAGAATGTTCCTGGCCCTGGGCGTGGCCGGCCTGATCCTGCTGGCCGGCACCGACCTGTCCATCGGGCGTATGGTGGGCATGGGCATGACGGCCGCTACCATTATCATGCACAACGGCCCCAACACCGGCGGTGTGTTTGGACATGTGTTTGATTTCTCCACCCTGCCTGTCCTGGTCCGGGTGGTGTTTGCCCTGGTGGTCTGTATTGTCCTGTGTACGATCTTTACCACCATCGCGGGCTTCTTCACGGCCAAGTTCAAGATGCACCCCTTCATCTCAACCATGGCCAACATGCTGGTCATCTTCGGCCTGGTCACCTACTCCACCAAGGGCGTATCCTTCGGCGGCATTGACTCGGCCATTCCCAACATGATTATGCCCCGAATCAACGGGTTCCCCACCATCATCCTGTGGGCGGTGGCTGCTGTTGTGATCGTCTGGTTCATCTGGAACAAGACCACCTTCGGCAAGAATCTGTACGCAGTGGGCGGCAACCCGGAAGCGGCGGCCGTCTCCGGCATCTCGGTGTTCAAGGTCACTGTGGGCGCCTTTGTGCTGGCCGGCATTCTGTATGGCTTTGGCTCCTGGCTGGAGTGTATCCGCATGTTCGGCTCCGGCTCGGCAGCCTACGGCCAAGGCTGGGAGATGGACGCCATTGCGGCCTGCGTAGTGGGCGGCGTCTCCTTCACCGGCGGCATCGGCAAGATTTCGGGCGTGGTTGTGGGCGTGTTTATCTTCACCGCGCTGACCTACTCTCTGACGGTTCTGGGCATTGACACCAACCTTCAGTTTGTATTCTCCGGCATCATCATCCTGGTGGCTGTTATGCTGGACTGCCTGAAGTACGTCCAGAAGAAGTAATCCTTTATACCAGAACAAACAGCCGCTGCAAAGCAGACATGAACAGTAGCCTGCTTTGCAGCGGCTTGTGCGCGGGCGCCCCCCGGCCCTGCAGCGGCTGCAGAGGGAGCGGACCCGCCGCTGATCCAGATAAAAAACCAGCCGTCCGCCGGGCAGTATGCCGGGGAGCGGCCGGTCCAAAAGGAGATTGGATACGATGCAAGAACTGGGCGCTGTACGCAGGGCGCTGAGCGCCGGCGCGCTGGACGAACCCCTGGTCTGGCTGACGGGCGGAGAGCCCGCCGTCGGACGGCAGCGGGTGGAGGCGCTGCTGGATGGCTTTCAGAAGTGCTTTCAGGCGGGAGAGAATACTCCCGTAACCCTGTGCTCTGCTCCGGGCCGCACGGAGATCTGCGGCAACCACACCGACCACCAGCACGGCCGGGTTCTGGCCGCCGCCGTGAACCTGGATTTTCTGGCCTGTGCCGCCCCCAACGGCACCAACACCATCCGCTTTCAGTCGGAGGGCTGGCCCCTGGTGGAGGTAAGTTTAGACACACTGGACCCCAAGGAGGAGGAGAAGGAGTCCACCGCCGCCCTGGTGCGGGGAATGGCGGCCCAGGCAGCCCGGCGGGGCTACCCCGTGGCCGGATTTGACGCCTACGCCATGTCCGAGGTGCTGCCCGGCTCCGGCCTGTCCTCCTCGGCGGCCTGCGAGGTGCTGCTGGGGGTCATCGAGAACCACCTGTTCTGCCGGGACGAGCTGGACCCGGTGACCATCGCCCAGATGGGCCAGAAGGCGGAGAACCTCTACTTCGGCAAGCAGAGCGGCCTGATGGACCAGACCGCCTCCTCGGTGGGGGGCGCGGTGGCCATCGACTTCGCCGATCCGGCCTCTCCCGCCGTCCGTTCGGTGGCGGTGGATCTGACCGCTTTGGGCTATGCCCTGTGCATCATCGACTCGGGCGCCAGCCACGCCGCCCTCACCGGCGAATACGACTCCATCCCGCAGGAGATGCGGGCGGTGGCCGCTTATTTTGGAAAAACCGTACTGCGGGAGGTGGAGGAGGACGCTGTCCTCCAAGCCATTCCCCAGCTGCGCAAGGCGGCGGGGGACCGGGCCGTTCTCCGGGCCCTCCACTTCTTCGCCGATGACCGCCGGGCGGCCCGGGAGGCCGACGCCCTGGAGCAGCGCGACATGGATACCTTCCTGTCCCTGGTGCGGGAGTCGGGCCTCTCCTCCTGGACGCTGCTTCAGGACATCACGCCCACCGGCGCGGTGCAGGAGCAGGCCATGGCGGTGGCCCTGACAGTGGCCGAGCGGGCCCTGAATGGCCGGGGAGCCTGCCGGGTCCACGGCGGCGGCTTT
>CAJFVL010000042.1 GCA_904420465.1 uncultured Clostridium sp. | reverse complement strand
TTTTTTTGACGATCCGGAAAGAGCGGCGACCGGATATCGTTAAATTTTTAACCTTTGTTCTGTTACAACTTTAACACGGCCCAGAGAAAAACGCCATTCCCAAATTAATTATAAATATTATTGCAAAAATACTATATCAAACAGGAGGATACCCTTGGAAGAATTGGAACTGCTCCCCATTCCGCTGCTGCTGTGGTACCGGGAGAATGCGCGAAAGCTGCCCTGGCGCAGCCACCCCACTCCGTACCGGGTTTGGATTTCAGAGGTCATGCTGCAGCAGACCCGGGTGGCTGCGGTGCTGGAATATTACCGCCGCTTTCTGGAGGAGGCCCCCACGGTGGCTGATCTGGCGGCTCTGCCTGAGGACCGGCTGATGAAGCTGTGGCAGGGGCTGGGCTATTACAGCCGGGCCCGCAACCTGCAGAAGGCAGCCCGGCAGATGATGGAGCGGTGGGGCGGAGTATTTCCAAACACTTATGAGGAGATCCGCTCCCTGGCCGGGGTGGGGGATTACACTGCCGGAGCCATCGCTTCCATTGCTTTTGGACTGCCGGTTCCGGCGGTGGACGGCAATGTGCTGCGTGTGACCGCTCGGGTCTGCGGGGACGAAGGGGATATCGCCCTCCCGGCCACAAAGAAGCGGGTGACTCAGGCTCTGAGCCGGGTAATCCCCTTGGACGCCCCGGGGGACTTCAACCAGGCCATGATGGAGCTGGGGGCCACTGTCTGCCTGCCCAACGGCGCGCCTTTGTGCGAAAAATGCCCCGCCGCCTCCTTCTGCCGCGCCTTTCAGGAGGGACGAACCGGAGCGCTGCCGGTGAAGTCGGTCAAAAAGGAGCGTCGGGTGGAGGAGCGGACGGTTTACCTGCTCTTCCGCGGGGATCGGGTGGCTCTGCGGCGCAGGCCGGGCCGGGGTCTGCTGGCCGGGCTGTGGGAGTACCCAAATGAGCTGTCGGACAGCACAGACTGGCTGCGGCGGTGGGGGCTTTCTCCCCGTGCCCTGGAGCGGGCGGGGACGGGAAAGCACATCTTCACCCATATTGAGTGGCGCATGACCGCTTTGGCTGGGGAGCTGGACAGTCCGGAGCTGCCGGAAGGCTGGGTGTGGGCCGGCCGGCGGGAGCTGTGGGATACCTATGCCCTGCCCAACGCCTTTCAAAGCTTTGAAAACACGGTGGCCGGCCGTCTGGGCCGGTTTTAGGGGGGAAACGATGATCTGCCGTCTGTGTCCCAGAAACTGCGGGGCTCTGCGCACTCCGGAGTGGGGAGAGGGCCGCTGCCGGATGCCCGAGGCCCCGGTCCTGGCCCGTGCTGCCCTCCACTTCTGGGAGGAGCCCCCCATTTCAGGCTCCCGGGGCTCCGGAACCATCTTTTTCTCCGGCTGTCCCCTGGGCTGTGTGTTCTGCCAGAACGAGAAGATCAGCCATCAGGATTTTGGAAAGACGGTAACGCCGGACCGTCTGGGAGAGATCTGCGGCGAGCTGGCCGACCAGGGGGCCCACAACATCAACTTTGTCAACCCCACCCACTACGCCCATGTGGTCAGAAGGGTGCTGGAGCGCGATCCTCTGTCCATCCCGGCGGTGTGGAACTCAGGGGGATATGACAAAGTGGAGACCCTGCGCACGCTGGAGGGCAGGATTCAGATCTATCTCCCTGATCTGAAATATCTGGACGGGGAGACTGCCGGGCGGTACTCCGGCGCCCCTGACTACCCGGAGGCCGCCACAGCCGCCATCCGGGAGATGGTGCGCCAGGTAGGGGCCTGTCAGTTTGATGAAGCGGGTCTGCTGGTCCGCGGCGTCATCATCCGGCACCTGATCCTCCCCGGTCAGGTGCACCAGGCCAAGGCGGTGATGGATTGGGTGGCCCGGGAGTTTGGCCTGGAAACAGTGCTGTTCTCTCTGATGAGCCAATACACCCCCTGGGGGGACCTGTCCGCCTGCCCAGAGCTGGACCGGCGGCTGCGGGCGGGCGAGATGCGCGCCGCCCGGGAGTATATGGAAAATCTGGGGCTGCCCGGTTTTACCCAGGAGCGCGCCAGTGCCCGGGAAGAGTACACGCCCCCCTTTGACCTCACCGGCGTGGAACATGCCGCGCCGTTACCACAAAAAGGAGGAACCTGACATGTCCGAATATATTCTGAATCTGCTCCCGGTGAAGGAGGAGGAGAAGAGGGACTTTGAGGCTATCGCGCCCCAGGCTGTCCACGTCTACGCCGGCCGGCGGACGGTGACCCCGGAGCAGCTTGGCCAGGCCACCATTCTCTTCGGCTGGCCCCGTCCAAAGGACCTGAAAGGGGCTGTCCGTCTGAAGTGGTTCCAGACCATGTGGGCGGGCACCGATGAGTATGAGGGGGAGGGCATCCTGCCCGACGGGGTGGTCCTCACCTCCTCCAGCGGCTCCAACAGCCAGAGCGTGGCCGAGCACATGCTGGCCTGCCTGCTGGCCCTGTGCCGCCGTCTGCCCACCTACCGGGACAGCCAGCTCCGGCACGTTTGGCAGGATGAGGGGAAGATGAAAACCATCTCCGGCGGTATGGTGCTGGTGGCGGGGGCGGGCCACCTGGGGAGCGCCTTTGCCAGCCGGTGCCGCGCCCTGGGGGCCCGCACCGTGGGACTGAAACGGAGCGTGCGGGGACCGGTGGAGGGCTTTGATGAGGTGCACCCCATGGACCGGCTGGGCGAGCTACTGCCCCAGGCCGACGTGGTGGCACTGGTGCTGCCCCACTCCCCCCAGACCGCGGGGCTGATGGACGAGAGGCGGCTGCGGCTGATGAAGGAGGATGCCGTTCTCATCAGCTCGGGCCGGGGGACGGTGCTGGACCAGGATGCGCTGGTCCGGGTAATGGGGGAGGGCAGGCTGTGGGGAGCGGCCCTGGACGTGACGGTGCCCGAGCCGCTGCCGGCGGACAGCCCCCTGTGGGATATTCCCAATCTGCTTCTCACCCCCCATGTGGCGGGGGGCATGCGGCTGGAGATCACCCGCAAAAACTGTATCCAAATGGCCCAGGATAACCTGCGCCGCTATCTGGCCGGGGAGCCCCTGGTCAACCGGGTGAGGTGAGCGGGCGGCGGCCTCACCAAGCTGTCGGCAATGTTTCTACATTGTTTGGGGATTTCGCCCTGCGGGGCGAGTTCCTTTTGCAGCGATGCAAAAGGAACCAAAAAATCGCCGGGGGATGTGGCTTTTGGGAAAGACCTTCGGCTGCGGCCTCGGTCTTTCATGAGCCACATTCCCCCGGACCCCTGTTTTACGGGGGGAGCCAGAGGGGTGCGTAGGCAGCTGCGTCCGGCGCGGAAACCTCAGGAATGGTGTGCAAAGATTATCACTGCCGTTCTCCTCAATGAGCTGGACCGCCTGCTTCTACAAGATGCAATGCGCCTAAGTGGTGCAGCATACACCGTGGGCGGTGGACGGCGGGCCGGGCCGCTTTTCGTGTGTAGGGGCCGATGTCTCATCGGCCCGCGGGCGGCCCCATGTGGCCGCCCCTACGGGAAAACGCATCTTTTTCGGGGTCCGCCCCCTGGGGGAATTCCACAAAGGGGGCCCGGAGGCCCCCTTTTGGTCGTTTCAAGGAGTGGGGATTTCAAAGGGGAGAGGGCCGATTCCCCCTATCAGGGGGAAATGTCGAGCTCAGCGAGACAAAGAGGGTAGGGACAATTCGAAATCCCTCTCCCCTTTGACGGCTCTTTGGTGACTTTCTGTCCGCACAGAAAGTCACTCGCCCGCAGGCGAAATCTCTTTTTGTATTGGAATGGAAACTTGACATGTATTGCGCTACATGATATATTTGTATTGCGCTACAAGGAGGTGAATCTGTGGCGGATAAAAGCAGAGCCGACTACTTCAGACAGCGCCGAGAGACAAGAAAGCATTTCAGCGTTCTGATCGACCGGCGAAAGGCAGAAGCGATTGAACAAAAGCTTGCGGAGGAGGGAAAAACCAAAACCGCATGGCTCGAGGAGAAAATCGATGAAGAACTCGGCGAACAAAAATAACGGAAACGCCCTCCCCTCGAAAAGCAGAGCGAATCCGTTATTTACACCACACCCGAAGGCCTGGCAAATCCATTATGCCATGCCTCCGGGAAAAAGGCAAGGAGGTTTTGGCATGGACCTGAATAGCCGCCTGCTGGAGCTGGAGGAGGCTGCCTTCCGGCTGGAGCAGGGGGTGGATGCCGTGTGGGCGGTGGCCCTGGCGGCCGAGTGCGCGGGGGACGGCTGCGCCAAAGGGCTCCACGGGGTATGGGAGTACCTGTCTAACGCCCAGACTCAGCTGAGGCAGCAGCTGGACGCCCTGCTGGAGCGGCGGGAGATCACACCATAGCGGAGAAATAAAAGCCAGGGGCGGCGCTGTGCCGCCCCTGGCTTTTTCTGTTTTGCTTCTCTCAGAACTCCGCGTTGCCCACCGTGCGCGGATGCAGCTCCCTCCCCACGCGATGGGTATCGCGTGGGGGCCCCGTTTTTAAAAACCACAGGGCGAACTGAATTCGCCCTGTGGAAATTCTCCGCTTTGCTGCGAATTTACGGCGCATCCGCGCCGCCCCATCTGCGATGGGGCCCCGACGTGGCGCTGCACGGGACAGCTGCCAAATCGGAGCCTTTGATCGTGTGATTCAGAATTCCGCGTTGCCCACCGTGCGCGGATGCAGCTCCACATCGCGGATATTGCTGATGCCGGTGAGGTACATCACCATCCGCTCAAAGCCCAGGCCATAGCCGGCGTGGCGGCAGGAGCCGTAGCGCCGCAGGTCCAGATACCACCAGTAGTCCCTGGGGTCCAGACCCAGCTCGTGCATGCGGGCCTCCAGCACGTCCAGCCGCTCCTCGCGCTGGGAGCCGCCGATAATTTCGCCGATGCCGGGGACCAGACAGTCGGCGGCAGCCACCGTTTTGCCGTCGTCGTTGAGCCGCATATAGAAGGCCTTGATCTCCTTGGGGTAATCGGTGACAAAGACAGGGCGCTGGTAGACCTGCTCGGTGAGGTAGCGCTCGTGCTCGGTCTGCAGGTCGCTACCCCACTCCACCTTGAAGTCAAACTTGTCATTGTTTTTCTTCAAAAGCTCCACCGCGTCGGTGTAGCTCACCCGGGCGAAGTCGGAGGAGGCCACATGCTCCAGCCGCTCCTTCAGGCCCTTGTCCACAAAGGAGTTGAAGAAGTTCATCTCGTCGGGGCACTTTTCCATCACGGTCCGGATGATATATTTGATCATGTCCTCGGCGGTGTCCATATAGTCGTTCAGGTCGGCAAAGGCCATCTCCGGCTCGATCATCCAGAACTCGGCGGCGTGGCGCTGGGTGTTGGAGTTCTCCGCCCGGAAGGTGGGGCCGAAGGTGTACACGTTGCCGAAGGCCATGGCAAAGTTCTCGCAGTTGAGCTGGCCGGAGACGGTGAGGTTGGCCCGCTTGCCGAAGAAGTCCTTGGAGTAGTCCACCGTGCCGTCCTGGTTTTTGGGCACGTTCTCCAGATCCAGGGTGGTCACCTGGAACATCTCCCCCGCTCCCTCACAGTCGCTGGCGGTGATGATGGGGGTGTGGACATAGACGAAGCCCCGGTCCTGGAAGAAGCAGTGGACGGCGTGGGCGGCCACGCTGCGTACCCGGAAGGCGGCGGAGAACAGGTTGGTCCGGGGCCGCAGGTGCTGGATGGTACGCAGGAACTCCACGCTGTGGCGCTTCTTCTGCAGGGGGTAGTCGGGGGCGGAGGGGCCCTCCACCGCGATGGAGGCGGCCTTCACCTCCAGTGGCTGCTTGGCCTGGGGGGTGAGGACCACCGTGCCGGTGACAATGAGGGCGGCCCCCACGTTCTGGCCGGCGATCTCCTTATAGTTGTCCAGCACATTGGCGTCCATGACCACCTGAAGGTTCTTGAAGCAGGAGCCGTCGTTGAGCTCGATAAAGCCGAAGGTTTTCATATCCCGGATGGTGCGGGCCCAGCCGCACACGGTGACCGTCTGTCCGCCCAGGGCCTCCTGGTCGGCAAAGATGGCGGCGATGGCAGTACGCTGCATAATTGATTCCTCTCACTTTACAATGATTTCAGGCAATGTTCGGTAAAGGTTAGTATAGCAGTTTTTGCCGTTTTTGCAAGGGGCGATTCCCCCCGCCGGGCGGCAAAAAAATTTTTTCAAGATGGGTGCACAAAAAACGGCACATATCCCGTCCTGTCCCACATATACTGATATGTAAATCAGCCTTTCGCTGGAGAGAATTTTCTGAACAGGAGGATGCAATATGAATGAGGAGAGCAATTCCATTTTGACTTTGCCGGAGCGTCCCGCCCCAAGGGGCGATCTGGATGACCTGATTTTTCGGGGGGAGGGGTGGATGGCCAGCGACCGATAAAGGGCCGCCTCCATTCAGGAGACGGCCTGTTTTGTGCCCTGAACGGGTCCGGACGCAGGTTTTCCTTTACTTTCCTGCCCCTGTCATATATAATAATAGGGCTTGAAATACCGCCTTTCCCCGTGCTTTGGGGGAGGCTGAGAGAGGAAGTACCCTATGCTCCAATTTGACGAGTATAAAGTCAGGCTGAACAACCTGGCCCCGGCGCTGAAAGAGCTGGCCCAGGCGCTGGACCTGGAGGGGGCGGAGCGGGAGCTGGACATGCTCCAGGCCGAGTCCGCCGCCGACGGCTTTTGGGACAACCTGTCCAAGGCCCAGAAGGTGCAGCAGCGCATCAAGAACCTGCAGGACAAGGTGGACAGCCAAAGGAAGCGCCAGAGCCAGTGGGACGACCTGATGGCCCTGTGCGAGATGGGCAACGAGTTTGAGGACGAGTCCCTTCTCCCCGAGCTGGAGGAGGGCTATGCCAGGCTGGAGGCCGACATGGAGACGGCCCGGCTCCAGACTCTGCTCACCGGCGAATATGACAGCTCCAACGTGATTCTCACCATCCACCCCGGCGCCGGCGGCACCGAGGCCCAGGACTGGGCCCAGATGCTATACCGCATGTACACCCGCTGGACCGAGCGCCACGGCTTTACCTATCAGATCATGGATTACCAGGACGGGGATGAGGCGGGAATCAAATCGGCCACCATCATGATCGAGGGAGAGAACGCCTACGGCTATCTGCGGGGAGAGCATGGAGTCCACCGCCTGGTCCGGGTGTCCCCCTTTGACGCCAACGCCCGGCGGCAGACCTCCTTCGCCTCGGTGGAGGTGATGCCCGACCTGCCCGAGGACGTGGAGGTGGAGATCCGCCCCGAGGACATTGAGATGCAGGTCTACCGGGCCAGCGGCGCCGGCGGACAGCACGTCAACAAGACCTCTTCGGCTGTCCGGCTGATCCACAAGCCCACCGGCATCGTAGTGGCCAGCCAGCAGGAGCGCTCCCAGTTCCAGAACAAGGACAACTGTATGAAGATGCTCCGGGCCAAGCTGGTGGAGCTGCAGATGCAGGAAAAGGCGGAGAGGATCTCCGACCTGAAGGGGGTCCAGCTGAAGATTGAGTGGGGCAGCCAGATCCGATCCTATGTCTTTATGCCCTATCAGCTGGTGAAGGACAACCGCACCGGCTACGAGACCAGCAACATCAATGGGGTCATGGACGGGGACCTGGATGGGTTCATCAATGCCTATTTGACCGCCGAGGCCACCGGAAACTGGGCTGTAAAGTAAGGGAAAACAGTCATTCCGAACTGAGACTCAGAAATTTTCAGAAGGTCAAAAAGCCGGAGCAGGCTTATACAGACGGCCCGCGGGGGCATGAGACTGCAGCGTCTGCGCTGCGGAATCTGAAGCCTCCGCCGGGCCGTTTTTTGCTGCGGTGAAGAAAAAATATACGGCCGGGCAGGGGAAGCGGAGACACGATTCGCCAGAATGCTTAAACACCTTAAACTATTACAAAATACAAGAAAAAAGCAGATGAAATTTGATGTTCAAGTTAAAATTAAGACATAAAAATTCGAATTATGTCAAAATAAAAATTTAATATTTATATAAAATGACAAAATCAAAGATTTACGTCGAAAAATTGTGATAAATAAAACTTTTAAATGTTGGAAGTGTCACTATTTTTTGTTTAGCAATATAAATAAAAAAATAATAATTGACAAAGGAAAATGTGTGATGTAACATAAGCCAGTGAATTCTCATCGCGATTGGGAAAGAAGCTATACGCCACAGGTGCCCTGGCGGGAACCGGCCGCTCCCTCTGTTCCGGCGCCTCCCCTTCAAGAGATAGGAGATGGATTCTATGACTCTATGGGATGTATTCGTAGACGTCAGCTGGATGGGAATTCTGATTGTCATCGGTCAGCTGATGCGCGCGAAAATTCCCCTGTTCCAAACGTTTTTCATTCCTGCTGGGCTGCTGGCCGGTATTCTGGCTTTCATCTTCGGCCCCGGCATCCTGGGCTGGATTCCCTTCTCGGACTCCCTGTCCAGCTATGCCACCGTACTGGTGGCCGTCGTGTTCGGCGCCACTCCCATTGACGAGGATGACTCCGATGTTGAGAAAAAGGCCAAGGACAACACCCGCTTCAAAGAGATGTGGGGCATGACCGTCAACGGCATGGGTATCGCCATTGCTCAGTACGCGGTGGGCATTTTCTTCACCATCTATGTGCTTCGCCTCATCGAGCCCGCCCTGCATGAGGGCTTCGGCCTGATGCTGGCCACCTGCTTCTGGGGCGGCCCGGGCACCGCGGCCGCTGTGGGCGAGGCCCTGGTGGAAACCGGTTGGGCCGACGGACAGAGCGTCGGGTACACGATGTGCTCTGTCGGCATCATCGGCGGCATCCTGCTGGGCATTGTCATCATCAACTGGGGCGCCCGTCACGGCTACACCAACTTTGTCACCAGCCCCAAGGAGCTCCCTCAGGAGATGAAAACCGGCCTCATTCCCCCCGAAAAGCAGAAACCTTCCATGAAGCTGACCATCTCGGGTATCAGCGTGGACTCCATGGCCTTCCATCTGGGCATTGTTCTGCTGGCTGGCTATCTGGGCTACTGCCTCACTGAGCTGGTTCAGAACACCTGGAACTTTGAGATTCCCGTGTTCGTCACCGCTTTGATTATGGGCTATGTGCTCCAGTTCTTCCTGAAAAAGACCCACGCTGCCCGCTATATCGACAAGGGCACCATCAGCCGGATCAGCGGTACCGCTACCGATTACCTGATTGTCTCCGCCATCGGCTCCATCAGCGTTGAGGTTGTCCTGGATTACGCTGTTCCCCTGTTCGCCACCTGCGCGATTGCCTTCCTGTTCAACTGGGTCTGGTTTATCTTCATCGGAGGCCATACCTCTCCCCGCAACTGGTTTGAGCGCAACATGATCGTATGGGGACAGGCCTGCGGCGTGCTGGCCACCGGCATTCTGCTGGAGCGCATCGTCGACCCCGATCAGAAGGCTTATGCCCTGGAGGACACCGGCTTTGCCAACCTGATTATGCGTGCACCCATTATTTTCCTGACGGCATTCCCGCCCATCATGATTAACATGTGGCCGGAAACCGGGAGTATTATTTTGGGATGGGGCTGCGTATTGGCCACCGTCATCATACTGATTGTTGGCTGGAAGATGGGGGTCTATACACCCCGCGGCCCGCTGCAGAAGGGTGCTATGTACCACCAAACAAAAGGCAAGCAGGGATAAACTCCCTTTTCCTGCATGGCTTGAACTGAATCCTTGACAAAAACCTCCCTCCGGACAGCGCCGGAGGGAGGTTTTTTCTGTGTGTCAGCAGGGCGGGATAAAATCAAGTCCCGGTCAAATTCCCAGCACCTGGGTGGCGATGGCAAAGTAGATCAGCAGAGACAGGGCGTCCACGATGGTGGTGATAAAGGGGGAGGCCATCACAGCGGGGTCGATGCCCAGCTTTTCCGCAGCCATGGGCAGGGTGCAGCCCACTGCCTTAGCGCAGATCACCGTGAGAAACAGGGTCAGGCAGACCACCAGAGCCACGGCGGGCGTGACGTCCGGGTTGTTCATCATCCAGCGGTCCACCACCATCATCTTGACAAAGTTGGCCGCCGCCAGGCAGGCACCGCACAGGACGGCCACACGGACCTCCTTCCACACGACTGCGGCCATGTCGGAGAACTCCACCTCGTCCAGGGACAGGGCGCGGATGACGGCCACCGACGACTGGGAGCCGGAGTTGCCCCCTGTGCCCGACAGCATGGGGATGAAGGAGGTGAGCACCACGCAGGCGGTCAGGGCAGCCTCAAAGCTGGTGATGATAATGCCGGTAAAGGTGGCCGACAGCATCAGCAGCATCAGCCAGGGAATGCGGGAGCGCCAGGTCTCCACCACGCCGGTCTTTAAATAGGGCTTGTCAGAGGGAAGGATGGCAGCCATCTTCTCAAAGTCCTCGGTGGTTTCCTCTTCAATGACGTCCATGGCGTCGTCGAAGGTGATGATGCCCACCAGACGGTTTTCTCCGTCCACCACCGGGAGGGCGGACAGATCGTACTTGGAGAACATCTGGGCCACATCCTCTTTGTCCTCATGCGTGTTGACCGAGATGACGTTGGTCTCCATAATGTCCGAGATCCTTGTCTCGTAGGGGGAGAGCAGCAGGGTCTTGACCGTCACAACCCCAAGCAGCACCCGGTTCTGGGTGACATAGCAGGTATAAACCGTCTCCTTGTCCAGGCCCACCCGGCGGATGCGGGCAAAGGACTGCTCCACCGTGGCGTCGGGGTGGAGGTCCACAAACTCCGTGGTCATAATGGAGCCGGCGGAGTCCTTGGGATAGTTGAGCAGCTGGTTGATCTGGCTGCGGGTGGAGGCGTCGGTATTGCGCAGGATACGGGACACCACGTTGGCGGGCATGTCCTCGATCAGGTCCACCGTGTCATCCAGGTACAGCTCATCCAGAACCTCCCGCAGCTCCTTGTCGCTCAAGGCGCCGATCAGCTTCTCCTGGTCGTCAATGTTTTCCAGATAGGTAAAGACCTCCGCCGCCGTGTCCTTGGGCAGCAGGCGGAATACCAGAATCTCCTGCTCCACATCCAGCTCATCCAGAAACTCGGCGATATCCACCTCGTTCATGTTGGACAGGATTTCCTTCAGCTGGCGGAATTTTTTTTGCTGGACAAGCTCCAGAAGCTGTTCCAGGCTGTAATTTTCGTGCATTGTGACCTCGCTCCTCTCCGTGGGGTATGTAAGGGCAAGCGGAACACAAAAAACCACAGAGGGGGAGTATGCCCGGAGACCGGTGCGCGGAACCCGTCTCTTCCGGCATACTGCCCGCCCCTGCGGCTGCGCACAGACAAAGGCGTGACCGGCGCTTTACCGCCGGCGCTGTCGGCCCGGGATCTGAGTCCGGCCCACAACGGAACGCCCGCTGAGGCAGCTGATTTTTGCATCCCGATGGCGACTTCGGCCGTCCATGCCGGACCCACTTCCTTTCCTGTCTGCCCGGCTGACGCCGGACGTTTTTCAACTTATTATACTATGTTATGCCCATTTTTTTCAACCCGTGCCGCTCATTTTTCTTGTTATATTCCGGTTAAATCCAGGGCGGCGAAATGGGTTCAGGCTTCCTCCCCGCCGGTGTGCACCGTGACGGCGGAAGGGCCGCCCACAAGATTCACATAAGTATGGCCCACTCCCAGCTCCAGAGGCTGGCCCTGGCTGTCGTAATAGGTCAGCGGACTGTCGTGGCTGGCCTTGGACCAGGTGATGGACTGCTGTACTCCGTCGCACCAGAACAGCCCATCTCCGGTGCCGGTGGTGCGCACCGACTGCCGTCCGGCGCTGTCCCCCGCGATGCTGGAGATGTCGGTGAAGAGAGCCAGCACATTCTTCACCGCCACCTGCTCGCCGGTGTTGCCGTCCACATAGGGGGAGCCGAATTCCTCGATCCGGTACAGGCCGCTCGCCTCATCATAGGTGAACACTCCGGTCTTGTAGGTGGAAAAGCGGATCTCCACCGACTGGGCCGGTGTTCCCTGGGCCGTCTCACCCTCGGGCAGAAAGGCCAGTCCCGGGTCATAGCCCGCCTCGTGCTCCAGGGTGACCCGGCTGTAGGTGGGCAGCAGCTCCTGGATGGTGTCCCCGGAGGTCAGGACCGAGTGCTCCAGCCCCATGGTCCGCCGCCGGTCCGGGTCCCGCCAGAACAGGGTCCCCTCGTATGGCCCGTTGACGCAGTCCAGGGCGGTGACGCCCCAGTTTTTGATGGCCAGATAGGCCTGGTCGCTGCCGCCGGCGTGAAGGAAGATGGCGTCATGCCCCAGCGCCAGGGAGACAAAATAGTCCCGGGCCGAGCGCACCGAGCCGATCTCCCCCACTCCTTCCACGCTCTGGAACACCCCCAGCATCCGGGTGATGCCCCCTTCGGCCACCGCCTCGTAGATGATATCTGCCTGGGAGACCCCCAGCTGAGGCAGGGCTTTTTTCAAGTTATTGAGCATAATGGCGACGGGGCGGTTCTGCGAGAGATCCGTCTGGCAGCCCTCCCCGGTCAGGGGATTGGTATAGGGAGCGGGCTGGGGTTCCGGGTCCACAGGTGCAATCACCGAGGTGCTGGGCTCATCCGGTATGGAGCTGGAGCCCTCTCCCTGCTCTGCCGCCGGAGCGCAGCCGGGCAGCGCGCTCAGAAGCAGGGCGGACAGCAAAAGACCTGCGGCTTGTCTCATTTTCTTCATGAATACCCCTCCCAAAGTCAGCCTGTTGTCTCTTCCTATCATACCGTCTTTGTCCCCCGCCTGTCAACGGTGGAGAGGAACAGGAAAAAAGAGAGAAAATGCTTCCGCCCCATTGTATCCCGGGCGGGAACATGGTAAGATAGGCCCGGAATCGGCTCCCGAGGGAACCGGATGATGCTGAAAAGGATGAAAAAAGAGGTGTATCGCTATGGCGCTGAAAAACTTTGATCTCATTGCGGAGCGGGCCAAGGAGCTGTCAAACCCCATGCGGGTCGTCATTGCCGGAGCGGACGCGGAAAATATCCTGCTGGGTGCCTTTCGGGCACAGGACGCCGGATTTGTGTCCCCTGTGCTGGTGGGGGACCCCAACAAGGTGGAGCCCATGCTGGAGCGGCTGGGGCTGAAGGAAAAGCCGCACCGCATGGTGGCGATCCGGCCGGACGAGAGCCCCGCCCAGCGGGCGGTGGACCTGGTCAACCAGGGAGAGGGCGACGTGCTTATGCGCGGCAACACCCAGACCAGGGAGTTCCTCCTGCCCCTGCTGGACCAGCGCAACGGCCTGCGCACCGACCGCCTGCTGACCCATGTGGATCTGGTGAGCATGCCCGAATACCCCAAGCTGATTGCAATCGGAGACGTGACGGTGACCATTCAGCCCACGCTGCAGCAAAAGAAAATGATTATTCGGAACATGGTGGATATGCTCAAGGCGGTGGGATACCAGCGGCCCAACATTGCCCTTTTGTCGATGGTGGAGAAGGTCAGCTTCCACATGAAGGATACGGTGGAGGCCCAGGAGCTGGTAAAGGAGCACGCCGAGCGTCCCATCGCCGACTGTGAGCTGGTGGGTCCCATCGCCTACGACCTGATTCTCTCCAAGGAGGCCGCCCGGCTTAAGGATTATGACTGTCCCCTGTGCGGCGAGTTTGACGGGATCGTGGTGCCCAGCCTGCTGGCCGGCAACCTGATTGTCAAGTGCTGGCAGATGCACGCCCACGCCAAAACCTGCGGCGTGGTCATTGGGGCCAAGGTTCCGGTGGCCCTCACCTCCCGCAGCGACAGCCAGGATGTGGCATTTTTGTCTCTGGCATTTTGTGCCGCCCTGCCCAAACAGAGCTTTTGAGGCGGAGGCCGATCATCCGGCAATAAGCTGAAGCGGACGGAGTCCCCCGCTGGGACTCCGTCCGCTTTGCATGTCGAAATCTGAATCCGTGGAAAAGGGAGCCTGTCCGGCGGAGAGACCTGTGAGGAGGCGTCAGGTTCGCCGCTCCAGCCGGATGACCAGGGCCGTGCGGTCGTCGGTGGCCTCCTGGGGGCTCTGGGAAATCAGGTCCCGGGCCAGCTCCTTGGGACTGTCGCCGCGGAAAGAGGCCAGCCGCTCCCGCACCCACTGGTCATCCCCCGTTCCGCACACCCCGTCGCTGACCATCAGGACACAGTCCCCCGGGGACAGGTGCAGGGAAAACTGGTCCAGCGGAGGCGCGGTCCCCGCGGTCAGCCCAGCCGGCAGAGAGGTTCCGGTGAAGCGCTGAACCGACTCTCCCTTCCGAACATAGGTGGGGGCGGCTCCCATTTTCAGCAGCTCTCCCTCCCCGGTGAACAGGTCCACCTGCAGCAGGTCCACCGTGGTGAATCCCCCCGTATCCTCTCCGCGCAGGGCAAGGGCGGAGGAGAGGGTAACCAGCGCCTGCCGGGCCGCGACTCCGGCCTGGAGAAGCTGCTCCATCAGCCGAACCGCCAGGGAGCTCTCCCGGTTGGCGTCGGGGCCGCTGCCCATGCCGTCGCACAGCAGGACGTAAAGCTTGCCGTCGGAGCGCTTGAAATAGGTGCCCGCGTCGCCGCTTACCGTCTCGCCGTTCTTTTTTCGGGCTGCCACTCCGGCCACCGCCATCAGAGGCTCCTGCTGAAGCAGGGAGAGACTCTCCGCTCCCTCCTGCTCGACCCGGAGGGGGGCGCCCAGAAGGTGGGACAGCTCAGACACCCGGCTGGGCCGGGTCAGTGAGGAGCAGCCAGGCCCCTCGGCCTCCACCCGCAGCAGCCCCCGGCTGTCCCGAAAGACCGCGGTCCGCACCTCCAGGCCCAATTCGGCAATGCGCTGGCGCAGCCGGCGCTCCCCCAGCGGGTCCGGAGTCAGCTCCCGGCTCAGTTCAGCGGCCGCCGTGCCCAGCAGGTCGGACAGCTGCAGGTACTGCCGGCACACCGCCGAGCGGCTCTCCTGCACCCGGGCGTTATACTGCCGCCGGTAAAACAGGGCGGTGAGCTCCTGGTTCACCGCAGATAAAAAGAGGGGGAAGTGGAGGCAGCGGTCAGAAAAATGGCGGGGAAAGTCTCCGCTCTCCGCCCGGCCCCGCTCCACCATGGCCGGGGTGGCGTCATTCAGGGCATTGAAGGTGGTGGTATAGTCCTGCTTCCAGCACCTCCCCCGGAGCGAACAGCTGCGGCATACCCGCCCTGCGGCCCGCTCAAAGACGGCGGAGACGTCGTTGTCGTTCCGCGGGGACTGAAAGGCGGTGCGCAGCGCCTCCCCGAGGGTGCGGAAGGCCTGGGCGGTGGCCTCCAGCTTTTTTTGAACCAGCTGCTGTGCGTACAGATCAGCCGACACCCCGGCGTCCGGAGACAGCCACACCCCCAGGCGGCGCAGGGGGCGCTGGGGGAGAAAGAGAAAAGCCACCGAGGCAAGAAAGGTCTCATACAGAATGGCCAGAGGCCTGTCCTCCTGCCACCCCCACAGCACGGCCGCCCCATCCGCCAGCACATAGGTCAGGGCGAAGAGCAGACGGCTGCGTCCCCGGACCAGACCTGCGGCCAGACCGGACAGGCCAAGGGCCATGGCATATACCGCCGAGCCGCCCAGAACCAAATCCATAGAGCCGCCCATCGCCACGCCCACCACCGCGCCGGCGGAGGGGCCGCCCTGCCAGGCGGCGGAGAGCACCCCCAGCACCGCCAGACAGCCGCCCACCGAGATCTGCCCAAAGAGGCGGAGCGGAGCCAGGGACATCAGCAGGGTGGACAGCAGCACCAGCAGACCGGCCCGGCGGACGGGGGAGACCAGCCGGTCCTCCCGGCGGGTGCGCATCGGCAGCAGCACTCCGCGGTAGCACCAGGCGGCTCCGGCCGTCATGAGGGCCTCCAGCGACAGAGAGAAGAGATCGGTTCCCTCCCAGCCTGTCCGGACCAGGAGGACGCTGCCGGTAAAGGCGTTGAGCAGGGCGGCAATGAACGGCATGGTCCAGGAGCGGCGGAACAGCTTGACGTCGTAAAAAGCGAATGCCACGGCAAAGGTGAGGATGGCCGCCGCTGCGTGGCGCATCCCCTGAGAAATGCCCAGCAGGCACAGAGAACCGAAGCAGGCCCCCAGCATAGCGGCTCCGCCGCACACCCCGGAGCCCGCCGCCGCGGCCAGAGCCACCCCGAAAGGGGCGCCGCCGTCAGGCAGAGAGATGCCTGAAAGCACTGCGGCAAGCATAAAATGAATGGCTGCCTCCGCCCCCAGCGTCAGCGCTGACGCGGACAGCTGAACCTGTCCCGTCTCCCGGGACTGCCGGCGCAGACGGTCCAATTTGGTTTTGATAGTTTCCCTGGCTGTCATGCCTGTCTCCTCCTAAGTACATCCGGGGTTTGCGCGGATGTGGATGCACCTGCCATTATATTCCAATTTCTGGAAAATCATCGTCGAAATGGGGATGAGGAAACCATGCGGGTTTTGTCGCGGGACGCAGGAAGGAACAGGGGGAAATAGGTCTTGTATTTTTGGGCAAAATCGAATACAATATCAGTATCAAAATCGGGGTTGACGGCATACCCTCAGCCGAAAGGAAGGTAAGGCCCATGAAACTGCAGAATGAGCTGGGTGAGATCCGCATCAGCAGCGAGGTATTTACTGCCATTACGGGCAGCGCCGCCACCAACTGCTACGGTGTCAAGGGAATGGCGGTGCGTTCTGCCACCGACGGCCTGGTTCACCTGCTCAAGCGGGAGTCTATGGCCAAGGGGGTTAAGGTCTATTACAACGAGGACGGCACCGTTTCCATCGAGCTGCACATCATCGTGGAAAATGGGGTCAACCTGATGGCTGTCTGCCGCTCCATCATGAGCGAGGTGCGCTATGTGGTCAGCAGGACCACCGGGGTGGAGGTCGCCTCGGTGGATGTATGCGTGGATTCCATGCGGTTTTAACCATTCGTAGAAAGGAAATCGTCGGCTATGGTACAGAATATCGATGCGGCGGCGTTTCAGCGGATGGTGATCCACGCTCACGCCGCCATCAATGCACAAAAGCAGTCCATTAACGATCTGAACGTGTTTCCTGTCCCGGATGGGGACACGGGGACCAATATGACGCTGACCATCGGGGCGGCCGCCCAGGAGATGAAAAAAAAGCGCTATGATGCGGTGGGACAGGCGGCCCAGGGGACTGCCTCCGCCCTGCTGCGGGGCGCCCGGGGCAATTCCGGCGTCATTCTCTCCCTGCTGTTCCGCGGCTTTGCCAAGGCGATCAAGGAGAAGGAGATCATTGACGGCCGGGACCTGGCGATTGCCCTGGACTTTGGCGTTGCCGCGGCCTACAAGGCGGTTATGAAGCCGGCGGAGGGAACCATCCTCACCGTTTCCCGTCTGGCCGCCGCCCGGGCCGCGGGCTATGCCCGGGAGGACAGCCGGCTGGAGGCCGTGCTGGAGGCGGCCATTCAGGAGGGACACGCCGCCCTGGAGGACACCATCAACCAGAACCCGGTGCTGAAAAAGGCCGGGGTGGTGGACGCGGGGGGAAAGGGATTTCTGGTCATCCTCCAGGGAATGCTGGATGAGTTGCGGGGAGAGCCCATGCCCGAGGTGTCCGAGGAGCAGGAGGCCCCGGCGGAAAAGGCCGAGTTCGGCGCTTTCTCCACCGAGGAGATCAAATACGGCTACTGCACTGAGTTCATCTGCTCCCGGGACACGAAAAAAGACCCGGAGCTGCTGCGCGGCTTTCTCAACAATCTGGGGGACAGCCTGGTGCTGGTGGATGACGATGACATTATCAAGGTCCACGTCCATACCAACGACCCCGGCCTGGTGCTTCAGGAGGCGCTGACCTACGGCGCCCTGCTGAAGGTGAAGATCGAGAATATGCGGGAGCAGCACACCGAGATTTTGGAGGAGGCAGCCCATGCACAGCAGCAGGAGCAGGCTCCCGTCAAGGCCGCTCCGGAGAAGAAATTCGGCTATGTGGCCGTATGTGCCGGCGCGGGGCTGGAGGCTGTGTTCCGGGACCTGGGGGTGGACGGACTGGTGGGCGGAGGCCAGACCATGAACCCCTCCACCGAGGATATTTTGAAGGAGATCGAGGCCACCCCGGCAGAGATCGTCTATGTCCTGCCCAACAACAAGAACATTATTATGGCCGCCCAGCAGTGCGTCGGCCTGTGCAAGGACAAAAAAATAGTGGTTCTGCCCACCAAGACGGTGCCGCAGGGCATCTCCGCCCTCCTCTCCGCCGACCCGGAGGCCACGGAGGAGGAGAACACCGACTCCATGACCGAGGCCTTCCAGCGGGTACGCACCAGCGAGGTCACCTACGCCGCCCGCGATTCCGACTTTGGGGGAACGGAGATCCACCAGGGGGACTATCTGGCCCTGGAGGAGCACCAGCTCTTCGGCACCGACCAGGACCTGGAGCGGCTGCTGGACCGTCTGGCCCATTCGGACAGCCATCAGCGAGCTGAGTTTATCTCAATCTTCAGCGGAGCCGACGTCACCGAGGACCAGGCACGGCGGGCGGAGGAGATCTTTGCCGCCGCCTGTCCCCAGGCCGAGATCAGCCTGCTGCCCGGGGGGCAGCCCGTCTACTACTATATGATCTCCGCCGAGTAATTGGGGGGCTCTCAGGCCGCCCGGCGGTTGTTTATTCACCTTGTTCGGTCTGGTGCCTCCAGATCCGCATGCTGTACAGATCCAGAACCTCCAGCAGCCGCTCCGCCAGCGGATCATTCCGTGCCCAGCTGTCCGCGATTCCTTTGGGGTAATAGGGGTAGAACTTCCCGGGGTCCCGGAGCTTGTCCATTGTGTCCAGCTCCTTCCAGATCATGGAAAGCTGTCCCTCCGTCATATAGCCGGGACGGTCCGCCTGGTCCAGACAGGACTGGACCAGGGCCTTGGCCGACTCAACCGCTTCGTGAAAATTCTTCATCGCCATCTCCCGGAGCCCACCTGGGGCGGGCAGAATATCAGAAAGGAGGACCCTGCATCCGCTGGGTCCTCCTTGGGTTGTATCCCTGCCTTCAGCAGACCTTTACGATCCAGCCGTGGGGGTCGGGGATGCGGCCCCACTGGATGCCGGTAAGCTCGTCATACAGCCGCTGGGTGACCGGGCCGATTTGGTTGTGGCTGACGGTGACCTTCTTGTCTCCCTCGGCCAGCTCCCCAATGGGGGAAACGACGGCGGCGGTTCCGGTGCCCCAGGCCTCCTCCAGAGTTCCGTTCTCGGCGGCCTCAAACAGCTCCTCGGCGGAGATGCGGCGCTCCTCCACCTCATACCCCCAGTCCTTCAGGAGCTGGATGCAGGAGCGGCGGGTGATGCCGGGCAGCACGGAGCCGTTCAGGTCGGGGGTGAGGATCTTTCCGGCGATTTTGAACATGACGTTCATGGAGCCTACCTCTTCAATATACTTGCGGTGCACGCCGTCCAGCCAGAGCACCTGGCTGTAGCCCTGCTTCTCCGCCCGGTCGCCGGCCCGGAGGGAGGCGGCATAGTTGCCGCCCGTCTTGGCCATGCCGGTGCCGCCCCGGACAGCCCGGACATCCTGGCTCTCCACATAAATCTTCACCGGGTCCAGCCCCTCGGGGTAGTAGGCGCCCACGGGGCAGACAATGACCACATACTGCACATGGTGGGAGGAGTGAACCCCCAGCGCGGGGTCCAGCCCGATCATGAAGGGACGGATATAGAGGGAGGTGTCCTTGGCGGAGGGGACCCAGTCCCGCTCCACCTTGACCAGCTCCACGATACCGGCCATGGCCAGCTCCGGCGGGATCTGAGGCAGGCACATACGCTCGGCGGAGTTGTTCATCCGCTCAATGTTGCAGTCGGGGCGGAACAGCTGGATGGTGCCGTCGGCGGTCCGGTAGGCCTTCAGGCCCTCGAAAATTTCCTCGGCATAGTGAAGCACCTTGGCGGCGGGGTCGATCTGCAGCGGTCCGTAGGGGACGATGCGGGGATCGTGCCAGCCCCGCCCCTCGTCATAGTCCACGATGAACATGTGGTCGGTCATGCTCTGCCCAAACACCAGAGTCGCGGGATCGGGCTTCTCCTTCAGCGTGGACGCACGGGTGATTTTAATCTCTTCCATGGCGGTAGCCTCCTGTATCAAAGATTTCCTTCCAGGCCCGTGGGGCGGCCGCTCCGTCCCGCCGACCGTGTAAACATACGCTGGTTTTTATTATTATACCAGCCTTCGCCCGGCGGTGCAACGTCTCTTCCCGCGCCGATAAAAATTTTTTTGGAAGAGACGCAGACTGTTGAAGCAATAATCAGGGAAAGAGCTGCGGCAGAAAACGGATGCTCGCTCCCCGCCCCCGCCGCTTCCTCCCCCTCAAAAAACATAAAATAATTTTCCGGGTCCGCCATTGCCGGCAAATTTCCGGGCGCATGTCCCCGAAAATGACGGAATTGTATCCGATCCCGTCATTTTCGGAAGAGAAAGCTCCCTGCAGGGGGATCTTTTTTGACGAGACGGCAAAGGTACAGCAGCCTCTTTCCGTACCGCTGTTGTCGTTCCATACTAATTTCCGCGCCGGCGGGGAGAAATTTTCTTGTAATTTCCCTGGCCGCGTGATGTAATGCACCATAACATAATTTAGAGTGGGAAAGCGATCCGTTTGAAAACGGGGGCGGTATGAGAGCGGCTGGCTGCTTCTCATGCATAAATTTTGGTCGGGAGCACGGGGAAACCCGAAAAAAATAGACAATTCAGAAAGGGGGGTGCCGGTCTTTTTTGTCGAGAACCGTAATCTTATGGCAGAGTATTTGTCTCCTGGAGTATATGTGGAGGAATTCGAGTCCGGCGGCAAGCCCATGGAGGGAGTCAGCACCAGCACGGCTGGCTTTGTCGGTCTGGCAGAGCGGGGGCCTGTGGGCGGCGTGCCGGTTTTGGTCACCAACTTTGCTGATTTTAAGCGTAAGTTCGGCGGATATCTTTCCGCGGCGGAGTTTGGCAGCTATCGGTTCTTATCCTACTGTGTGGAACATTTCTTTCTGAATGGCGGCTCCCGGGCATTTATCTCCCGCTGTGTTCCCGAGGATGCCAAGATCGCAGAGGGGAGCATCCCTGAGGAAGCGCCGGTGATCCGCTTTACCGCCGCCGATCCCGGCCGGTGGGGGGATGACATCAACCTGATCATCACTCCCGCCAGCAAGGCCAAAACACAGATCCTGGAGCTGATCGACGGCGCCAGATACCGGGTCAAGAAAGCTGCGGGCTTCGAGAGCGGCGATGTGGTAGTGCTGGAGAATGGGGACTCCAGGGAATACAACACGGTGGTTAAGAGTCAGGACAACATCATCGAGTTTGCCAACGCCTTTGCGGCCGACTGTGTGGACGCCAACCTGGTTCCCAAAATCACCATCTCCACCTGCGAGTTCAACCTGGAGGCCGGGTATGATGACACGGACGAGTTCTACGGCGAGGTTTCCTTCAATCTCAACAGCCCCAGCTATCTGCTCAATAAAATTGCCAGGTCCGCTCTGATCCGGGCGGAGGTGCTGTCCGCGCCGGAAGGGGACCCCTTTGCGGCCCTGGCCGGCGAAGATGAGGTCGTTTCCGTCCGTTTGACGGGCGGAAGCAACGGCAGCCGCTCCGCCGTGACGCCGGACACCTTTATGGGCACTGACAACGGTCCCGGTAAGCGCACCGGAATTCAGGCGTTCCTGGACAACGACAATGTCTCCATCATGGCAGTGCCGGGGGTCACCGATCCCAATGTGCAGCTGACACTGGTCGCTCACTGCGAGAATCTGGCCAGCCGCTTTGCCGTGCTGGATATGCCCGAGGAGCTGTCCAAAACGGATGAAATTCTGACGCACCGGAATCTGGTGGATTCTACTTACGCGGCTATGTACCATCCGTGGCTGGTGGTGTATGACTCCCAGGACAAAAAGAACATCTGCATTCCGCCCTCCGGGTCGGTTGTCGGTGTGTATGCCCGCAGTGACAATGCCCGCGGAGTACATAAGGCCCCGGCCAATGAGATCATCAGAGGGTGCACCGGCTTGAGCATCCCCTTTAATAAGGGTGAGCAGGATATTTTAAATCCCAAGGGGGTCAATCTGATTCGCTCCTTCCCGGGACAGGGAATCCGGGTGTGGGGGGCCAGAACGGCATCCTCCGACCCAAGCTGGAAGTATGTCAACGTGCGCCGGCTGTTCATCTATCTGGAGGAGTCCATCAAGGCCAATACAAACTGGGTGGTCTTTGAACCGAATGACGAGCGCCTGTGGGCCAGAGTAAAGCGCACCATTGACGGCTTCCTGCGGGGAATGTGGAGAGACGGCGCTCTGGCCGGTTCTACGGAGGCAGATGCGTTTTTCTGCAATATCGGCTACACCACCATGTCTCAGGATGACATCGACAATGGGCGGCTGATTTGTGTGATTGGCGTCGCGCCTGTTAAACCGGCGGAGTTTGTAATCTTCCGCGTCACCCAAAAGACCAGCGAAGCCGGCTGATACTGTGAAAACATAAAGAAAGGATGGTTGCTGTATGGCTGGTATTTATCCCTACGGGAAGTATCGGTTTCGCGTGGAGTGCGACGGACTGTCGGAATATTTTTCGGAAGTAACTGGGTTTGATGCCAATGTGGACGTGTATGAATATCGGGAGGGCAGTCAAAAGACAACGCCCCTCAAGGTATCCGGCCTGCGCAAATATGGAAACATTACCCTGAAGCGGGCAGTGTCTCAGGCCAACGCCACCGAGCTTTGGGACTGGTGGACCGTTGCAGCCGATCAGGAGCCCGCGCGCAAGAGCCTTGCTGTCACCCTGATGGACAATGATGGAAACGATGTGGCTACTTGGAACATTGAGGAGGCGTGGCCCGTGAAGTATACTGCGCCTGACTTTAGCCTACTGTTTTACTGCCAAAGTCCAGCGCAGCCGGGGACGCGGTGGTATCGCTGGAAACGGTAAGTGCAACCGTTTCAAACGCGCTGGCGTAATCAGTCAGTTTGGTATCGTCTTGTTCGCCGCCGTTGTACTGCTC
>CAJFVL010000041.1 GCA_904420465.1 uncultured Clostridium sp. | reverse complement strand
ATGACCACTCCGGCGGCATGGGTGGAGGTGTTGCGGGGCATCCCCTCGATGGCCATGGCGGTGTCGATCAGCTTCTTGATGCGCTCGTCTCCGTCGTAGGCGTCCTTGAGCTGCTTGGACAGCTTCAGCGACTCCTCCAGGGTGATGTGAAGGGCCCCCGGCCCGCTGGGGATCAGCTTGGCCAGGGCGTCCACCTCGGCGTAGGGGAAATTGAGCACCCGGCCCACATCCCGCACCGAGCCCCGGGCCGCCATGGTGCCGAAGGTGACGATCTGGGCCACATGGTCCGATCCGTACTTCCGATTGACATAATCAATCACCTCCTGCCTCCGGCGGATGCAGAAGTCGATGTCGATGTCGGGCATGGACACCCGGTCCGGGTTGAGGAAGCGCTCGAAGTACAGGTTATACTTCATGGGGTCCACGTCGGTGATATTCAGGCAGTAGGCCACCATGGAGCCGGCGGCGGAGCCGCGCCCCGGTCCCACCGGGATGCCGTTCCCCTTGGCGAAGGCGATAAAGTCGGAGACAATGAGGAAGTAATCCACAAACCCCATTTTTTGGATCATGGCCATCTCATAGTGCAGCTGCTTCCGGTACTCCGGGGGCTGCTCCGGATAGCGGCGGGCAAAGCCGTCCAGGCAGAGGGTTTCAAAGTAGGAGTACCCGTCGCTCCAGCCCTCCGGGAGCTGGAAGTGAGGCAGGTGGTATTTGCCGAACTCAAACTCCACATTGCACAGCCCGGCAATTTTGGCGGTGTTTTCGATGGCCTCGGGGCAGTTGGGGAACAGGGCGGCCATCTCCTCCTCTGACTTGACATAAAACTCCTGGGTTTCAAACCTCATCCGCCCGGGATCGTCCACCGTCTTGCCCGTCTGGATGCACATAAGGATGTCCTGCATCTCCGCGTCCTCCCGGCGGGTGTAGTGGGCGTCGTTGGTGGCCACCAGAGGGATGCCTGTCTCCTCATGCAGGCGGATCAGCTGGGCGTTTACCTGCCGCTGGACGGGAATCCCGTGGTCCTGAAGCTCCAGGTAGTAGCCGTCCTCTCCGAACAGCTCCCGCATCTCCAGGGCGGCCGCCTTGGCCTGCTCATACTCCCCCGCCATCAGCATCCGGGGCAGCTCTCCCCCCAGGCAGGCGGAGCAGGCGATCAGCCCGCCGGCGTGCCGGCGCAGCAGGTCCAGGTCGATGCGGGGCTTGATGTAAAAGCCCTCCAAAAAGGCCAGAGACACCATATAGGACAGGTTTCGGTACCCCTCCTCATTGCGGCACAGGAGGATCAGGTGGCGGGACTCGGCGTCAAACTCATGGACCTTTTGAAAGCGGGTGCGGCCCCGGGGGGCCACATAGACCTCACAGCCGATGATGGGCTTGACCCCCGCCGCCCTGCAGGCCTTGTAGAAGTCCACCACCCCGTACATGACCCCGTGGTCGGTGATGGCCACCGCCTCCTGGCCCAGCTCCTTCACCCGGTCCACCAGCTTTCTGATGCGGCAGGCCCCGTCCAGCAGGGAAAATTCAGTATGGAGATGTAAGTGGACAAAGGACATGGGGGTCACTCCTCCTTTTTCTCTTGATCTCTTCTTTTCTTGTAAGAAAAGAAGCAAAGAGCTTACTGCAAAGCTTCGTTTTGCCTCTCTTACCGGGCGGCCTCCTCCAGGGTCTCCCCCGTCAGACGGTAGGTGGTCCACTCCTCCATGGGGACGGCGTGCATCCGTTTGGTATAGAAGTGGATGGAGGGCTGGTTCCAGTCCAGACAGGCCCACTCCAGCCGGCCGCAGCCCCGGTCCAGGGTGAGGCGGGCCAGTTCCCGCAGCAGGGCCTCGCCATAGCCCCTGCCCCGCTCCTCCGGCAGGACGAACAGGTCCTCCAGATAGATGCCCGCCCGGCCCAGGAAGGTGGAGAAGTTGTGGAAGAACAGGGCGAAGCCCACCTCTCTCCCACCGGCCACGGCGAAGAGAACCTCCGCCTTTTTCTTCTCAAAAATCCACTCCCGCAGCAGCTCCGGGGTGGCCACCACCTGGTCGGACAGGTGCTCATAGTCGGCCAGGGCCCGGATAAAGGATAAAATGGTTTGTTCATCGCCGGGGACGGCGGGACGGATGGTGACAGTTGACATAAATTTCTCCTTTGAACTGTGGTGTGAAAAGAAGTTTCGTCGTCCGCAGACGGCGTGGGGATATTCCGCCTGCAGGCCAGGACCCAGGGGCCCTCTTCTGCGGCCTTGGCGTTCGCAGCGTCTTGCAAAATGGAATGGCCTTCCTAATTTCTAACTTAAAACGCCTATCTCCACCCTCACTCTCCGCGCTCCTCCCGCCCCAGCTCCACCAGCTTCCGCAGCCGGTGGTTCAGGGCGGACTTGGTGACAGGGGGATCGCACTGCTCGGCCAGCTGGGCCAGGGTGTCCTCCGGGTGGTCCCGGCGCAGGCGTGCGGCCTCCCGCAGCTTGTCCGGCAGATTGGCCAGCTCTCCCCGCTCCTCCAGGCGGCGGATAGCCTCCACCTGGGTCAAGGCGGCCTCCACCGCCTTGTCCAGGTTGGCCGCGTCGCAGTTCACCCTCCGGTTGACGCTCCCCCGCAGGTCCTTTTCCAGCTTGGCGTTGATAACCTCCATCCCCTGCACTGGGGCCCCGATGGCGCACAGCAGGTCGGCGACGCGGTCGCTCTGCTTGAAGTAGATGACGGCGTTTCCCTTTCGGGAGGCCGACTTGGGCTCCAGCTCCATCTCCCGCATCAGGGCCACCATCTCCCGGCTGACGCTCTGGTGGGAGGTGGCCAGCTCCAGGTGGTAGCTCTTTCTGGGATCGGTGACCGAGCCCCCGGCCAGAAAGGCCCCCCGGAGGAAGGACAGACGGCAGCAGTGCTCCTCCAGCACGGCGAAGTTGATGTGGAGGGCCAGCCCGCCCCCCTCCTCCCCATAGGTCTGGCGGATGGCGGCCAGCTTGGCCGGGTCGGTGATGGAAAAGATGTACTTCCCCTCCCCCTCCGGCGTGCGGTCAAAGGAGAGCTTGAACGCCTTTTTGAACAGCTGGGGCAGCCGCCCGGCAAAGGCCTGGTTCTCCGTGACAATGCGCACCTCGTCCCCGGAGAAGGTGTTGCAGTAGAGCAATATTCCGTATGCCTCCGCCTGGGCGCAGCACCTTCGGCTCAAGGGGGCGCGGCACAGTTCATTTTTAACGTCTCCCGAAAAGGACATGGTCACTCCTCCAAAATATAGCGCCGCGCGCCCCGGAAGATGCGCACCGCCCGGCTGCGGTAGATCTCCAGCACCGCCTGGGCCAGCAGGTCAGGGTCGTGGCGGGCAAAGTCCCCCGTCTGAGAGGTCAGCGGGCGCTCCTCCAGCTCCAGCCCCAGGGCGGCGATGCGGTCCCGGTCCACCACCAGGGGGGCGGCGTCCTCCGCCCGGTATTTCTCCACCAGCCCGGGGTGGACGGGGGCGCTGTTGGCCAGACACAGGTCCACCATGCCCGGCACCCCGTGGGCCAGCAGGGCCTCCAGGTGGTCGGCGGCGGTGTATCCTTCGGTCTCCCCCTCCTGGGTCATGATGTTGCAGATGTACAGCTTGGGGGCGCGGGAATCGGCAATGGCCCGGGCCACCCCGTCCACCAGCAGATTTGGGATAATGCTGGTGTACAGGCTGCCCGGCCCCAGCAGAATCAGGTCGGCGTCCCCGATGGCCTCCAGCGCGGCGGGCAGGGGGGCGGGCCGCTCCGGAATCAGGGCCACCCGGCGGATGCGGCAGTCCTGCTCCTTTTTGCAGCTGTAGATGCGGGACTCCCCCACCACCCGGGCCCCATTTTCAAAGACGGCCTCCAGCTGCACGTCGGCGCTGGTCACCGGGATGACCCGGCCGGTGATGGCCAGCACCTGCCCCAGCTGGCTCACCGCCTCCTCGAAGGAGCCGGTGATGCCGTTGAGGGCGGCCAGAATCAGATTCCCGAAGGACTGGCCGGCCAGGGAGCCTTCGGTAAACCGGTAGGTGAGCAGCCGTTCCATAATGGGCTCGGTGTTGGCCAGGGCCTCCATGCAGTGGCGGATATCCCCCGGCGGAGGCATCCCCATGTCCCGCCGGAGCACGCCCGAGCCGCCCCCGTCATCGGCCACCGTGACCACGGCGGTGAGATTTCTGGTATACTTCTTCAGCCCCCGCAGCATGGTGGACAGCCCCGTGCCGCCGCCCACGGCGACAATCTTGGGGCCCCGCTCCCACTGCTGCAGGCTGGGCAGCAGATCGGTCATGGCGAATTCCTCCCTCTCAGCTGCGGCCCAGGTCCCGGTGGCTCTCCGAGACGGGCCAGCCCTCCCGCCGCAGGCCTTCCGCCAGGGCGTGGGCAATGGCAACCGACCGGTGGTGTCCTCCGGTGCAGCCCACGGCGATCACCAGGGAGGTCTTGCCCTCCTCCTCATACCGGGGGAGCAGCCAGAGCATCAGCTCCTCCAGGCGGCGGAGAAAGCCGTCCGCCCCGTCTCCCTGGAACACATAGTCCCGCACCGCCGTATCCAGGCCGGTGCGGGGGCGCAGCTCAGGCACATAGTAGGGGTTGGGCAGAAATCGCACATCAAACACCAGGTCGGCCTCCATGGGCAAGCCGTATTTGAACCCGAAGGAGGTCACCCGCACCTCCATCCGCCCCTCCGGGCTGTCCCCCCGGGCGAAGAGGCGGCGCAGCTCCCCCCGCAGCTTGGCGGTGGGCAGATTGGTGGTGTCGATGATATACTCCGCCCGCTCCCGCAGGGGGGCAAGCATCTTCCGCTCCAGCTGGATGGCCTGCTCCAGGCTGTCGCAGGACTCGGCCAGGGGGTGGCTGCGCCGGCTCTCCTTGTACCGCTTGATGATGGTCTCGTCCGAGGCGTCCATAAACAAAATGCGGTAGGCGCACTGCATGGCCTTCAGGTCATCCAGAGCATGGAACAGGCTGTCAAAGGTGGGGCCGCCCCGCACGTCGGTGACCAGCACCACCCGGCTGTACTCCCCCGCCCCCGCCATCCCCAGCTCGGCAAACTTGGGAATCAGGGGGGCGGGCAGGTTGTCCACACAGAAAAAATTCATGTCCTCCATCATGGACGCCGCCTTGCTCTTTCCCGCTCCGGACATGCCGGAAATAATCACAAATTCCATCTGTTTCCCCTCCTGAATGGGGTAGCTTTCTTTTGCGTCGGGCCGCTTCACCGCAGCAGCCGCACCTCCATCTCCAGCTCCACGCCGGTCCGGGCCAGCACCCGCTCCTTCACCTGGTCCACCAGGGCCAGCACATCGGCGCAGGTGGCCCCGCCCCGGTTGACCACAAAGCCGGCGTGCTTCTCCGATACTTGGGCCCCCCCCACCGTCAAACCCCGCAGGCCGCACTGGTCGATGAGGGCCCCGGCAAAGTGCCCCGGGGGCCGCTTGAACATGGAGCCGGCGCTGGGCCACTCCAGGGGCTGCTTCTCCTTCCGGCGCCGGGCAAAATCCTCCATCCGGGCGGCAATCTCCTCCCGGTCCCCCTCACACAGGGCGAACACCGCCCGGCAGATCAGCAGCTCCCCGTCGGAAAACCGGCTGTGCCGGTAGCCCAGGTCACAGTTCTCCCCGGAAAAAATCCGCTTTGTCCCGTCCCGATTCAGGGCGAATACCCGCAGGAGCACCTGGCCCACCTCGCCGCCGTAGGCCCCGGCGTTCATGGTCACCGCGCCCCCCACGCTGCCCGGGATGCCCTGGGCAAATTCCAGCCCGGTGAGGCCGTGCTCCAGTGCGGCCCGGGACAGGCGGGCCAGGGGCAGGGCGCACCCCGCCTCCAGCCTCCAGTTCAGCCCCGGGCGCTCCGGCGGAACCACGCGCAGGCCCTCCAGCTCCCCCGCCGGCTTGAGCACAAAGCCGTCATAGCCCTCGTCCGCCACCAGCAGATTGGAGCCGTTCCCCAGGAAAAAGGGGGTAATTTCCATCTCCCGGGCGGCGCAAAGGGTCAGCGCGGCCTCCTCCTCCGTTTTGGGCAGCGCCATCAGGGCGGCGGGCCCCCCGATCCGAAAGGTGGTGTGGCGGGACATGGGCTCCTCCGCCCGCAGCTCCAGTGTGGGACAGCGCTCCCGCAGCGCCTCCGCAAGCCGTTTCAGCTGTTCCATTCAGACCTCCCACGCCCCGGAGGGCTCCCTGCCTCAGGCAGGATGATATGGTTTCATTATAACAAACCTTGCCCCGAAATAGAATAGCCCCGGGAAAAAATCCGCCTCCGGCCAAGGCCGGAGGCGAAAATCGGACAAGGCGCACTGGAGGCGGCGGCCCCCGGCTGCGGGCGGGCCTCTAATCCCATAGATGTCAAGTGAATATCCATTACACCACTTGGCACAGCAGGGCCGCCCCCACCACGCCGGCGTCATTTCCCAGGGCGGCGTGCTCCAGGCGCACCCGGGTGTTCTTGTCATAGCTGCCCCGGTACACCCGCTCCCGCAGGGGGAAGAGCAGCAGCTCGTCCGCCGCGTTGCTCACCCCGCCCCCCAGGCAGATGATCTCGGGCTGGAGGACATTGACCAGGTTGATGAGGCCGACGGACAGGCCGTCCAGATACTCCTCCAGAATCTCCTTTGCCGCCGTATCACCCAGGCTGGCTCCCTGGAAGGGGGTGCGGCCCTCCACCCGGTCCAGGTCCCCTCCGCACAGCTTCCACAGGGCGCTGTCCCGGTGAAGCGCCATGCGCTCCCGGGTGATGCGGATCAGAGCGGTGGCCGAGCCGTACCGCTCCCAGCAGCCCCGGTTTCCGCAGGTGCAGGGCTCTCCTCCGGGGCGGATGATCATGTGGCCCACCTCCATGCCCGAGTTGGCAAAGCCGGTGAACAGCCTCCCCCCCGCCACCATGCCGCCGCCGATGCCGGTGCCCAGGGTGACCACCACCGCCGGATCGCAGCCTTTGGCCGCCCCGGCCCAGTATTCCCCCACGGCGGCACAGTTGGCGTCGTTGCCCAGAAAGACGGGGACGTCCCACTCCTTCCGAAACAGCTCACCCAGGGGGGTGTCCCGGAAGGGCATATTGACCGTCCGGACCACCACCCCGCGGGCGTTGTCCACCAGACCGGGGAGGCCGATGCCCACCGCCTGGATGGACTCCGGGTCCGCCCCGCCGCCGTCGCAGGCCTCCCGGGCCAGGCTGACCAGCCGGGCGCACAGCCCCCGGCCATCCAGGCTTTTATCCACGGGACAGCTGGCCTTGTACCGGATCTGTCCCGACTCCTCCACCAGGCCGGCCACCAAATTGGTGCCGCCCACATCAATGCCGATATAGCTCATGGCTGCTTTCCCTCATCCTCCCGCATTTTTTCCTCGAAATACCGGTCCATCCGCTGGGTCAGCTCCAGAGCGGCGTTGTGGCCCATCTTGCGGTGGCGGTTGTTCATGGCGGCCACCTCCACGATGCTGGCCAGATTCCGCCCCGGCTTCACCGGGATGGTGATGGCGGGCACCTGGACCCCCAGCAGCTCCACAAAGGCGCTGTCCAGCCCCAGCCGGTCGTAGACCGCGTTGTCGTCCCAGGGCTCCAGCTTGATGACCAGGTCAATCTGCTGCTTGATCTTGATGGCCCCCATGCCGAACAGGTGGCTGACGTCGATGACCCCGATGCCCCGCAGCTCCATATACCGGCGGATCAGCTCGGGGGCGGTGGCCTCCAGCGTGCCGTAGATGGTCTCCTTGATCTCCACCGCGTCGTCGGCGATCAGACGGTGACCCCGCTTGATCAGCTCAATGGCCACCTCGCTCTTGCCCACGCCCGACTCCCCCTGGAGCAGCACCCCCTCGCCGTAAATTTCCATCATCACCCCGGACCGGGTGACCCGGGGGGCCAGCCGGTTGAACAGGCTGCCGATGAGGGCGCTCATAAAGGCGGAGGTCTGCACCTTGGTGCGCAGAACGGTGCGCTGGTGCTTCTGTGCCATCTCCAGACACTCGGGGAAGGGCTCCAGCCCCCGGGTGATGATCAGGGCGGGCACCGGATAGGCCAGCAGGCGGTCAAAGCTCTCCCGGCGCTGGCGGGGCCGCATCCCCTCCAGAAAGGTGGTCTCGGTCAGGCCGATGAGCAGCAGCCGCCTGGTGTCGAAGTGCTCAAAGAAGCCGGACAGGGGCAGGCCGGGGCGGTTCACGTCCACGGTGTCCAGGGGGACGTTCTCATAGTCCGGCGCCGCGCACAGCACCTCCAGCTTGAATTCCCGGATGATCTCTCCCAGTCTGACGCTGTATTCGTGTTCCGACATCGCGCGCTCCTCTCTCTCCCCGCGGGGAGCTGTATTCAAGTCCAGTATAGCGGAAACGGGATTGCCGCGCAAGGGGCCGCGCCCTGAATTTTCCGCGGGTCCGGTCGGACTTACAGCCCCATGGGCAGCCCCTCCTTCCGGCGGCGGCGGAACTCGGCGGTGGCGGTGAACAGCACGTCGGAGGAGGAGTTCAGCGCCGTCTCGCAGGAGTCCTGGACCACCCCGATGATGAAGCCGATGCCCACCACCTGGGCGGCGGTGTCGCTGGAGATGCCGAACAGGCTGCAGGCCATGGGGACCAGCAGCAGGGAGCCCCCCGCCACCCCGGAGGAGCCGCAGGCGGCCACCGCCGCCACCACGCTGAGGAGGAGGGCGGTGGCAAAGTCCACCTGGATGCCCAGGGTGTTGGCGGCGGCCAGGGTGAGCACCGTGATGGTGATGGACGCCCCCGCCATGTTGATGGTGGCCCCCAGGGGGATGGAGACGGAGTACTTCTCCTCGTCCAGCCCCAGGGCCCGGCAGAGGCTCAGGTTGACCGGGATGTTGGCCGCCGAGCTGCGGGTAAAGAAGGCCATCACCCCGCTGTCCTTCAGGCACCGGAACACCAGCGGATAGGGATTCCGGTGGATATTCACAAAGACAATCAGGGGGTTGACCACCAACGCCACAAAGAGCATGCAGCCCACCAGCACCAGAATCAGCCGTCCGTATGCGGCAAAGGCGGAAAAGCCGGTGGTGGACACAGTGTTAAACACCAGACCCAGAATGCCGAAGGGGGCAAAGCTGATGACCCACCGGATGGCGGTGGACAGCATGCCGGCGATGTCCTCCAGCACCTGCTTTGTGGCCCCTGCGGCCCCCCGCAGGGCCAGCCCGAAAATCACCGCCCACAGCAGCACGGAGATATAGTTGGCCTCGGACAGGGCGGTCACCGGGTTGCTCACCATGCTGGTCAGCAGGGACTGGACCACCTCGGCAATGCCCTCCGGCCCCTGGGACGCACTGCCCTCCGCCGCCGTCAGCGTGAGGGTGGTGGGGAACAGAAAGCTGGCCGCCACCGCGCACAGGGCGGCCAGAAAGGTGCCCAGCAGATAGAGGACCAAAACCGTCCCCATGTTGCTGCTCCCCCCCTTTTTGTGCTGGGCCAGGGAGTGCATCACCAGAAAAAAGACCAGCAGGGGGGCCAGTGCCCGCAGGGCATTGACAAACAGGGTCCCCAACACGCTCAAAAAGGTCAGCCCGGGCGCCGCGAAGCCCAGCAGGGCCCCCAGCGCCAAGCCAACCACGATCCGCTTCACCAGACTGATGCGGTCCCACCGCTGCAGCAACGTCATCTTACCGCGCTCCTTATTTTTATTTCAAGTTTTGACAGCTCTCTCAGCTTGTCCCGTTTTCGCAAAAAAACACCAGCTGTCATTCCGCCGCCGGGCCCATGCCCCGGAGCAGCTCCTCCAGCTCCTCTTTTTCATAGTGGTACACCCGGTCGCAGAACTGGCAGGTCAGGTCGGCCTGGCCCTGTTCCCGGATCAGGCCCTCCAGCTCGGCCCGGCCCATGCTGATCAGGGCGCGGGATACCCGCTCACGGGAGCAGTAGCATCGGTATTCCACCGGGTGCTTCTCCAGAATCTCCAGCTGGAAGCCCTCCAGCACCGCGCGCAGCAGGCCCTCTCCGTCCAGGCCGCCCTCCAGGGCGTGGCTCACCGAGCCCACCTTCCGCACCCCGGCCTCGATCCGGTCAATGGTCTCCTCCGGCGCGCCTGGGAGCAGCTGAATCAGATAGCCGCCGGCGGAGGTGATGCTCTGGTCCCGCCCCACCAGCACCCCCAGGGCGCAGGCGGTAGGGATCTGCTCGCTCTCCACAAAATAGACCGCCAGGTCCTCGGCAATCTCCCCGGAGAGCAGTCCCACCGACCCGATGTAGGGCTCCTTCAGCCCCAGATCCTTGATGACGGTGAGGGTTCCGTTCTCCCCCACCGCAGCACCCACGTCCAGCTTGCCGGGGTGCTTCTCCATCAGCTCCACATGGGGGTTCTGCACATAGCCCCGGGCGTTTCCCTCGTGCTCGGCGACGGCCAGAATGGTGCCCAGCGGTCCGCCCCCCTTGATCTGCAGGGTAACGGAGCCCTTCTCCTCCTTGAGCATGTCCCCCATCATGGAGGCTCCCAGCAGGGTCCGCCCCAGGGCGGCGGCGGCCATGGGCAGCAGGGTATGGATGTTCCGGGCCCGCTCCACCATATCCCGGCCGGTAATGGCCGTGGCCTTCACCAGGCCGTCCGCCGTAATGGCTCTCACAATCTCGTCTCCCATTGGTCAGTCATCCTTTCTGGCGGCAAAAAAGATCCGCCCCTCCCCCGCCGCCGGCGGACGCAGCTTCAGCGCGCCGTAGGTGCGGATGTCCCGAAAGCCCGCCCCCTTCAAAAGGCCGGTCAGCTCCTCCACAGCATAGGCCCGCTCCCGGTGGAGCTCAGACCCCCGGTTCCACTGGCCCGTCTCGTCATCCAGCTGAAAGAGATCCATGTAGTAGGAGCAGATCCGGCTGCGCCGGCTGTACTCCGCCCGCCAGACGCAGTACACCTCCTCCGTCTCGTCCAGGAATACCTGGCCGTCCAGTCCCTCCAGCTTCTCCGGGGTGTTCACGTCAAAGAGGAACAGCCCCCCCGGCATGAGAAACAGGTGGACCCGCCCGAAGGCCCGGGCCAGCTTTTTGGGGTCGGTGACATAGTTGACGCTGTCCAGACAGCACACACAGGCGTCGATGGTACCGTACAGGTCCAGCCGCTCCATGGGCTGGCACAAAAAAAGCGGCCGGATGGGGACGTCCTCCTCCTTTTCCGCCGCCTGGGCCAGCATCTCGGGTGACTGGTCCACGCCGATCATCTCATAGCCCCGCCGGGCCAGCTCCCAGGTGAGGGAACCGGTGCCGCAGGCCAGGTCCAGCACCGTCCTGCCAGGCAGGCCCCGGCGGGCAAAGTGCTTTTCCACATAGTCGGCCCAGGCGGCGTAGTCCACGTCATAGGTCAGCCGGTCATAGCAGCCGGCCAGCACGTCATAGCTCCTCATGGCCTTGCTCCTTCAGCCGGGGGATGATGGTGCGGTAGCCGTCCGCTCCGTAGTGAAGGCAGCGGTTGACCCGGCTGATGGTGGCGCTGGAGGCCCCGGTCCGCTCCAGAATCTCGCTGTAAATCATCCCCTGGTCCAGCAGCAGGGCCACCTCCATCCGCTGCTCCATGGCCTTCAGCTCAGAGACCGTACACAGATCCTGGAGAAACCTTCTGCACTCCTCCGCATCCCGCAGCGAGGCGATGGCCTCGTACAGGACTCCGCTGGACGGCTTGTCCAAAAACTTCGACATGACAGGCTCCTTTCTCCAAAACAGCCGACGGCCGGCTTTCATCGGGGCTGGCCCGGCACAGGCGGCCTCCGCAGTCCCTTCCATCTGCCCCGCAATCCGGAACCCGGCACAGCCGGCTCTGTCCCTGTTATTTTAACAGACTAATCTATGAAAGTAAACCACCGCAGGGAAATTTTCACCCCATCCGCCCCTTTGGAATAGGATGGAGCAGCGGAAAGAGGTGACAGGGATGAAAAAAAAGGCCATACACACAGCGTTCCGGATCATTTGGCGCCAGGAGGAGAAAACACTTACTCTGGAAGGGGAGCCGGTACTGACATACCGCCTGTCCTGGCCGGAGCTGGAGGGCGCGGGCCGCTCCGGCGCCCGCGTCAGCCGTTACTACGCTGGGCTGGCCGCCGCCTGGCGCTCACGCTGGGGGCGGACCCTGTATTGGCGCGCCTGCCTCGACCTGGTCCGGTGCAGAGCGGACGGCCGCCCCTTCCGTCCCTGGACCGCCGCGCTGTCGGGCCGGGAGACGACCCGGGAGAGCGGCAGCCTGCTGGGGCTGCGCCTGGAGTGCAGCGAGACCTGGGGAGACGGCCGGACGCTGCAGGAGGTATGGGGAGATGTGTGGGATCTGGATACGGGGGCGCCCTGCTCTTTGTCCAGGGCGGCAGGCGGCCGCCGCGGCTGGAGGCGGAGGCTGGCAGAGCAGGCCATTGAAAACGGGAACGCCCGCCGTGAGGCGGGAGACTGCTTTCTGGAACCGGACTGGACAAAAAAATTCCGGACACTTCTGCCCCGCCTCAGCTTCTGCCTCTTCCCCGACCGGCTGGAGCTGCTGCTTCCCCAGTGCGCCGCCGCTCCGGCCGCGGAGGGCGTGGTCGCCCTGCAGGTGCCCCGTTTCGCCGGAAATGAGTCAGAAGCGACAGTTATGCCCCCGGTTTGACGGAATTTTTTCGTCGAAAAAGAAAACTGAAAAATTCCCCTTGACAATTTCATGTTATTTGCTATAATAACATTCGTGCCTGCGGTAGCGGGTACAGACAGCGGGATTGTGTAAGGGTAGCACGACAGACTCTGACTCTGTTTGTGAGGGTTCGAATCCTTCTCCCGCTGCCAAAGAGAAACCCTAGAGCCACAACGGTTCTAGGGATTTTTCTTGCCCTGAAATGGGCGGTTTACCCTTTAATTGACCCTTTACAGATTTCCAAGCCCTTCTATGTATGCTTCCATGCGGGCGGCGCTGTCCTCCTTCATGCGCTCCGACACATGGCCGTACACATCAAGGGTAAAAGCGGCGGTAGCGTGGCCCAGGTTGCCCTGGACGGTTTTCACGTCGTCCCCATTCTGGAGGGAGAGGACAGCAAAGGTGTGTCGTAGATCGTGCACCCTGCTGTCTGGTGCTCCGATTTGAACGGCCAGCTTTTTGTAATGGTTGTAGACGGTTTGTGGGCTCAAATTCCCGCCGGTGGCCGTGGTGAATACCAGGGCGGTTTTTCGCTCCTCCGCATTGCTCCAGCCAGTCCATAATTCCCCAGCTTTTAGTTTTTGCGCGGCCTGTTCCCGTTTTCTCCGATCTAGCAGAGAGAGGACAAAAGGAGCTGGTTTCAATATTCTGGTTTTACTGTTTTTCAGGGGAGCGAAGGTGAAGCCGCCGTCCTGTATCGGCCGCTTTTGAAGCTGCTTGCACACTTTGATGGTCCCGGCCTGGAAGTCCACACAATCCCAGGTTAGGCCGGTGGCCTCTGCCTCTCGAAGTCCGGTAAAGAGGATCGTCTTTAGAATGATCTCATATTCGTCACCTGTGGCGGCTTTGAGAAATGCTTTCACCTGTTCATCTGTGAGCGGGTGAATTTCCTTTTTTATCACTTTTGGAAGTGTAACACGGGCCGCTGGATTGTCCCGTAAATAGCCCACCTGGACCGCTGTGGACAGGCACTTGGTGAGGATACCGTGGACATTGCGGATGCTCTTTGCGGCCATACCGCCACGCTGGAGGCCGTTGTAAAAAGACTGTATTTGCGGTGTAGTCAGCTCAGACAATTTGACCGCCCCAAGACTGGGGACGATGTGGGTTTTACACTGTGCTTTGTAGTGCTTGACGGTCAGGTACTTTTTATCTCCCATGTACTCCTGGAGCCAAATTTCTACCCATCGGCCCAGCGTCATTTTAGAGGGTTCAAAGTAGTTTCCGGTGTCCAGTGCGGACACAGCCTCGGACAGAGCCTTTCTCACTTCTTTTTGGGTATCGCCGTAGACCGACCGCTGCACCTGCTTCCTGGTTCCAGGATCGCGGCCCACAGTATATCGGGCCTCCCATCGTCCGTCCTTGCGTTGGCGGATGGTCCCGCTCCCCTGGGCGGCTCTTGTATTGCTCTTTCTAGGCATTGTGTTTTCCTCCTCTTTTTGATATGATAGGAGGGCAGTAGGCCCACAAGTTTACTGCCCCTTAAGCCGTCCTCGGTGTTAGCAGCACCGGGGGCGGTTTTTATTTATCGTCGGACCAATCCCCAACTCCTTCAATGAAGTCTGCAAAGTCATATTGCCCATGTGCCCGTGCATAATTAGCAAGTCGCGTTTCCAACTCATGATCACCGAAGCGTCTATGGTATGGGGAAAAATCTCTTGGCTCATATAAGCTATCAATAATTTTTGTAAAAGTATCTATTACTTCAAACCGTGAATAACGTTCATTTTGCTCTGCCTCAAATAAGCTAGGGGCATCTTTATCGTTAAGAGTTTCTGCTAGTTCTGGAGGTAATTCTCCTTGTTCTTTTTCCAACAACATTATTTTATCTAACGTATCTAATACCTGGGAGTTTATTTGATTGGAATGTCTCAATGAGGACATTTGCCATAGAAGTAAAAAAATGCTTGATGACCCCAAAAAATCGTTTAAAGAATCAATGAGAGTGTTTGGGGCGCTCTCCATACCTGGCAATGGCGTTACCAGATCAATTATTAAAGTAACCGCATGTTCGGACAACCCCGTTTTTTTACAAATTTTTTGCACATCAATATCAGTGCTTTTTGTTCCTGAAAGTCCAAGCAACCAATCCGCTGAAACATTGCATTTTTCGGCTATCTTAATTAGATTCAAAGCGTCTGGTACACGATCGCCATTAAGGTAAAAGCCAACGGTTTGCCTAGACATCTCTAGAAATTCGGCAAAATCAGTGTTATTAGAACCGTGTTCTTTACATAATAAGGTAAAGCGTTCTTGAAATACTTTTAATCTGGGTTTCTTCTCTGATTGCTTCATTTATAATCACATCCTATGAATATGCTCTATAAGTGTACGCGCTTGTTGAAACTTGTGTTCGATAGATTGACGCGCTTGTTGTTGTCTGCTATCATTATATCAGACGATAAGTGTAGCGTCAACAACAAAATATGGAGGTGACCTTCAATGTGCAATCAGGACATCAGGCAGGCCGCCACGGAATCCAGCGTTAGGCTTTGGCGGATTGCGGACGATTTAGGGATTACAGACAGCAGCTTTTCCCGCAAGCTTCGCAAAGAACTGCCCCAAGAGGAGAAGGAGAAAATTTTCTCCATCATCCAGAAGCTGTCCCAGGAGGTGGGCTAATGGACAAGCTGGAGCCTTTAGCCGTCTCTGCACCCGAAGCGGCCCGGCTGCTGGGGGTAAGCAAACCCACGATCTATCAGTACATTCACCAGGATGGGTTTCCTGCCTTTAAGCTGGGAAACCGAACGCTGGTAAGTGTGGAAGGACTGAAAGACTGGATTAGAAAGCAGGTGAATGAACAGTGAGCAACAAAAAGCTTAAAGCCCGCCCAGTTGGTGACGCAACTGAACGGGCAAAGGAAACAGGGTCAGCTATGCGAGCAGACACCACTTCCCAGAATCATTGTACCGCAGATCAAGAGCGGGCGCAAGCAGGATATATTTCCCAATTTCTGCTTGCTGGGGCGGGACAAGGACTCCATCTCCGGGACCTGGTGAAAACCACCCGGCTTTCAGAGCGAGAGGTCCGGCAGATGATCCAGGCGGAGCAGCTACGAGGTATCCCCATCCTCTCCAACAACCAGGACGGGTATTTTCTGCCCGGTGATGAGGCAGAAAGAGCTGACTTTGTGCGGAGCATGAGGCACAGGGCCGACGAGATACACCGGGTAGCGGAGGCAGTCGAGAAAGCGGGGGTGTGATGTTTGGCAATCGACTTCAAAGAACTAAAGCGGGAAGATTGCCGGGAGATTGCCCGCCGTCTTGGGTTTGAGCTAAACCGACAGGACAAGGTGCGGTGCTTCCTTCATGCGGGGGATAAAAACCCCAGCTTGCAGGTGTACGCCGATGGCTGGAAGTGCTTTGGGTGTGGTGAGCATGGGGACGCAGTTGACCTTGTGGCCCGGTATCGCGGTGTTTCCAACGGAGAGGCTGCACAGTGGATCATCGACACGATGGGGACACCGCAACCAACACCGCCAACACCAAAGAAAAGCAGCGGTTCAGACTATGGCAAATTCGAGCGAGAGCACATCTATCCTGGCGGTCAACTAAAGCATGTTGCCTACCGGAAGGCCGATGGCGGGAAGAATATGCCCTGGTACTCACTAGAGAATGGAAAATGGGTAAAGTTCAGGCGCAAGGAGCACCCAGGATATATCCCACCGCTCTACTTTCGCCGTGATGAGTTGCCTGCATCAATTTTTCTGGTCGAAGGTGAAAAAGATGTTGATCGGCTGGAGCAAAATCACCTGGCGGCAATCAGTTTGCCGGACGGTAAGGACAGCAAATGGTATCCGGAATACAAACCATACTTCTCCGATCGAAATGTGTACATCATTCAGGACAACGACGACCCCGGCAAAAAGTACGCCCAGCGGATGGCGGCGACACTACAGGGGATCGCCAAGAGCGTTTATGTGCTGGACTTAACCCAAGCGTGGCTGGGGCTTCCGGAAAAAGGAGACGTTTCTGACCTGCTGGACCACATGGGGGACGAAGATGGGAAAGTTGCAGTTCTCCACTTAGTGGAAGATGCAAAGGAGTGGGTCCCGCCGGTGAAAGATGCAGGACCAGAGGGGGCTTTTGGCACTTTTGGCACTATTGGCACACAGTGGGACGATCCAATTCCATTTGATGAAGTAGAGACGCCACCATTCCCTGTTGACTGTTTGCCCGGCCCAATGGAGGCATTTGTGGAGGAACTGGCAGAATCGACACAGACACCCCTTGAAATGGGGGGTACAACAGGACTAGGAATCTTATCCACGGCCTTTCAACGGCGATACACAGTTCAGGTAACTCCAGATTGGGCAGAGCCGTTAGCAACATTTGCAGTATCCATAGCACCCCCAGGAGAACGAAAGAGTGCCGTACTATCAGCTATGACCAAGCCCGTGTATAGGTACGAGTTTCGGCGGCGCGAAGCTGAAGAAATAGATCTCGTGCAAAACCGTCAAGAGAAGGATCTTCTTGAAAAACGGCTTGAATCCGTCAAGCAACAGGCGGCGAAAGCCAAGAACCGAGAGCAGATGGAGGATGCCCGCGCGGAAATGCTGGAGTTGTCCGCGCAGATCGCACAGTTTAAGAGTCTCCACGAATACAAACTTTTAGTCGATGATATTACAGCAGAGAAACTAGTTGATGTTATGAACACTCAAGAGGGCAGTATTACAGTGGTGTCGGCAGAGGGTGGCACTTTTGATGCAATGACCGGACGGTATGACAAAGCGGCTAACTTTGACGTCTACCTCAAAGGACATGCAGGGGACTCCATTAGTGTGGAGCGCATTGGGCGGAAGTCCAATTATGTGGAATCCCCCCGCCTGTCTATGATCTTAACTATTCAGCCGGAAGTCCTTAATGGACTGATGTCCAACACCACATTTAGAGGCCGTGGTCTTTGTGGTCGTTTTCTGTATGCTCTTTGTAATTCAAAAGTTGGGCGAAGAAAGATAGATACCATGCCAGTGTCTGACATTACAAAACGCCGGTACAATGATTTTATTGAAAAGATTTTGTCAGACGAAAACGGCGGCGTTGTAACTCTCTCCCGCGAAGCTGACCAACTCCGCAAAGACTACCAACTGTGTGTGGAACACCGTCTTGGGAGAGAATGGGAGTTCATGCAGGATTGGGGAGGTAAGTTGGTGGGCGCAACGATGAGGATTGCGGCACTCCTCCACCTCTCTAGTTTTCCGGTGGAGGAGCCCATAAACGCCGAGGTGATGGCAGCATCAATCAGGCTGGCAGAGTTCTATGGTGTTCATGCACAAGCTGTATATCAGATCATGGGTGCTGACGAAGAACAAACGAATGCAAAATATGTGTGGAAAAAGATTGTTGAATCTGGCAATGAATCAATCAGTAAGCGCGATTTGTGGCGGCTTTGTCATGGTAAATTTAAGAAATCTGATGATATAGACCCAGTGCTTCAACTGCTTGTTGATATGAATTACATCAAGATTGAGGACCAAGACACAGGGGGGAGACCAAGCAAAAAAATTATTGTGAATCCCCGTGCCAAAAGTGCCAATAGTGCCAAAAGGGGGCTGTCGGCATGAAGAAGTTAGATTTTGCCAAGCTGGAGTGGGTCAAAATCGCCCCCTCCACGCTGGGCCCCATGTTTGTTACATGCGTGGAGACTACAGGAGTCCCCGGACTATGCAACGCTGTGGTGCTGCATACCGCAACCGCTGTTTTCTCCATCGAACCGGGCGACCCAGGCCTGGAGGTCTACCAGGCAGAGAGGAAGGAGGTGAGACCTTGATTAGAAGAGTCGATTTTTCCCGAACTGGCGATCCCATAAAGGTGATTGATACCACTATGGAGTATTTCAACTCCACGCCGATGGAGGCGGAGATGCAGGATTTAGCAACTGATGTGTTGGCAACTATCAAGCTGGCCGACCCGATGCGGCCCGGCGGTATGGATGCGGTAAAATTGGGTTGGATGCTGGCCCAGAAAGCAAAGGAAGGATGATACACCATGACAGAGAAAATTAAGGAGATCATTCCAGCTCCCGTTGACATGTGGGC
>CAJFVL010000040.1 GCA_904420465.1 uncultured Clostridium sp. | reverse complement strand
CGGATATGTTTCCATATCCGTCCTTGATTCATACGATGCGCCGTGCATTGAAAAAGAGGACGCGCCCGCCCCCGCGGAGCGCGTCCGAGCCATCTCAGCCGATGGCAATGGTGGACCGCTTGGGCAGCTCCTTCTTCCCCTGCTTGGGCAGGGAAATCTTCAGGATGCCGTCCTCATACTTGGCAGACACCTGATCCGGTTCCACATCCCCCACATAGAAGCTGCGGCTGCATGCGCCGGCATAGCGCTCCTGGCGGATGTACTTGCCCTCCTTGTCCTTCTCGTCCCTGTCCAGCCCCTTGCTGGCGCTGATGGTCAGGCAGCCATCCTTCAGGTCCACATCGATCTCATCCTTCTTGAAGCCGGGCAGATCAATGTCCACCTCATAGGTGTTCTCCGTCTCCCGCACGTCGGTTTTCATCAGATTCTTGGCGTGCTTGCCATACAAAGGATTGCGGCCGCTCCAGGCGGGGAACCGCATAAAATCGTCATCGAAAAACTCATCAAACAAATTTTCACCAAAAATGCTGGGCAACATAAGTCATACCTCCATTCGTAACACTTATCCTTTGCCCGATTGGGGAGGCCTTTCAGGCCCTCCTCCTTGGAACAATTTTATTATAGCACCGGAATTAGCACTGTCAAGCGGAGAGTGCTAACGTTTACAAAGAAACCGATTTTTGTTCACAAAATATGCGATTTTGCCTTTGGACACCTTGCTTTCCCCCCTGGAGTGCACTATAATGGGGAGGCTGGCCGCGGCATGTCCGCAGTCAAAGCTCCATGTTTCATTTGAGAGGAAGATGCCTATGCGCCGGAGCTTCGGCCGCTCCGCCCTGTCCCGCGCCCGGCGGTATGCCGCCGGAGCACTGCTTCTGCCCGCCCTGCTGGCGGGCTGCGCCGCCCCTGCCGGGGACCTGTCCAGCTCGTCCCAGACCGTCCAGGAGCCCCAGCCGGAGGCCCCCGCCTCGGTCACAGTTCCCATTCTGCTCTACCACGACGTGAGCGAGACCGGCGAGGGGGAATATATCATCTCCCGGGAAAACCTGCTTCTCCACCTGGACGCCATAAAGGAGGCGGGCTACCACACCGTCACCTTTCAGCAGATGGCCGACTATGTGGAGCAGGGCGTGCCTCTGCCGGACAAGCCGGTGGCCCTCACCTTTGACGACGGCTATCTGAGCAACTACGAGATTGTCTGGCCCGCCCTCCGGGAGCGGGAGATGACGGCCACCATCTTCGTCATCGGCTCCTCCATGGGCAAGGACACCTACAAGGACACCGGGGCGGGCATCATCCCCCACTTCTCTTACGAGCAGGCAAGGGAGATGTCGGACTCGGGCGTCATCTCCATCCAGACCCACACATACGACATGCACCAATACCAGCCCCTGGAGCCGGACGGCGGACGGCGTGGCTGCCTGCGCAAGGAGAGCGAGGCGCCGGACGCATACCGTCAGGCTTTGGAGTCCGACCTGACCCGGGCTATGGAGGAGCTGACGGCCGGCACCGGCCAGCCCCCTCTGGTTCTCTCCTACCCCGGCGGCGACTACACCCAGGAGTGTGAGGAGGTCAGCGCCCGGCTCGGGCTGAAGGCAAGCGTGTCCACTGTGCCCCAGTCCGCTCTTCTGGTTCGGGGTGATCCCTCCAGCCTGCGTCTGATGGGCCGCTACAACATTGACGACTGCTCCGTCCAGGAGCTGCTGGAGCTGCTGGAGGCCGCCTCACTCCCTCCCGAGCCTTCGGACACCGGAGACCGCTCCGCCCCTTGAAGCGGCCGGTTGTTCCGGGCGCAAGCACCCGGGCCGGGGCACATGTCCCCGGCGCAGCAGCTTTGAGTATGGTTCCGCCGCCCTTGGGCGGCGGAACGTTTTGCACCATGGTCCTTTGACAGACTGAGGGGAGCGCCGCGGCGCTCCCCTCTTCTGCCGAATCCCTCCGCACAGGCCTCTGCACCGCAGAGCGGCACAGGGCCGGCGGCAGTTTCATGCAAATCCCGCAGGCTCAGCCCCAGCCTCCTTCCGCGTTTTGCCGTAAGACGGCCGGCCCTCCCATCACAAACATCTCATACAGCCGGGAGAGCATGTTCCAGGCGGCCTGATCCATGATCCCCGTCTCGGTCAGCCCGGCCGCCCGCTGGAGCCAGCGCACGTTGGCGGCCGAGGCCGCCCCGTGCAGGCCGTTGGGCGACGCGGATGACATCCCGCTGAAATGGTTGTACAGCGCCCGGAACATGGCCTGGGGCACCATCAGCAGCTCATGCTCTCCCCCCGGCTCCACCTGAAAGTCCCGTTTGGGAAATGCTCTGGCCGGTCTGGCAGGGGGATGGACACGCTCAAGCTCCTGCCACCGCTCCCGGATCGCCTCCCAGGTCCCCCGGTCCACCACCCCGGTCACAGGGGGGTGGAGCTCCCTCTGGAAGAGCATCACCGCCTCCAGGGTCTGCTCCCCGAAGATCCCGTCCTCCACCAGCTCAGGCAGGAAGCCGTGCACGGCGGACAGGGCGCCCAGCATGCGCTGCAGAGCCCGCACCGACTGCTCCTGCTGAAGATTCTGCTCCGTCATACCTTCACCGCCTTCCTCTGCTGAACTGCCTCCAGCGCCCTGCCCGGGTACTGTCCCGATACGGCCGCGGCCGGCTCCGCCGCCCGTGTTCCGCCGTTCCGCCGCTCCAGGTCCTGCTCCGCCGCGATAAAATGCCGGTAGATGGAATTCCAGGTGGCCAGACCCACCACCCCGTCCACCGCCAGCCCCACCTGCTGCTGGTAGTAGCGCACCGCCTGGGCCGTCGACGGGCCAAACACGCCGTCCACCTGAACGGGATGCAGCGCCTGGTCAAACTCCGCCAGCAGTGCCAGCATGTATTGAAGGACCTGGACTCCCTCGCCCTGGTCCCCCTCCTTCAGCACGCCGGGAAACAGGAACTGGACATTGTAAAAGGTCTGGCCCTGGCTGACCAATTCGGCCAGCTGGTTGACCCCTACATAGAGGTAGACCAGCTGATACCAGGTGGCCTTGCCCACAATTCCGTCGGGCGTCAGATTAAAGATCCGCTGGAACTGGCGCACCGAGTCCTCCGTCTCCTGGTTGAATACCCCCAGCGCGGGTGTGATCCGGGGGATGGCGGGATAATTCTGGGCAACCCGGTTGAGCATGGTCTGGAGCACCACCACATCCGAGCCCACCGACCCCAGGCGCAGGGGAGTGCCGGGATAGGACTGGGTCACATCCTGAATGGGCGCGTCGGTGACCAGTTCAATGTCATCGCCATAGTAGTACCGCAGAATCTCCATGGAGTTGTAGCCCGACTGAGCCAGCTCCTGGCTGCCCCACTGGGACAGTCCGGCGCAGGTTGTGGTGGTCCCGTTGCAGAATTTGGCGGCCAGCGGCTCCACATAGCCCTTTCTCCGAATGTAGTGGTTGAAAATCTCGTCCACTATCTGGCTGATGTTTTCAAAGATATTTCTGCCCCGAATAAATTTCTGGTCGTATGCGGTGCTGGAGGTGATTTGAAAGTCATAGCCCCGGCTGGGGTAGTACTCGGTGTACACCCGGTTGAGGGCAAAGGAGATGATCGCCAGCACGTTGGCCCGGATGGCGGCCGGCTCCCAGGTGGGGTAGATCTCGCTGCTGGCCACATTCTTTACATAGTCGGGAAAGCTGACCGTCACATTTTCTGCCCACTGATCGGGCAGGCCCAAATGAACTGTAATGGTTCTGGGCACATAAGGGATGATTTCCGGCATTCTCTCACCTCACAAGCTCTGGCTGGGAATTTCCCGCAGGCTGTGGTGGTCCAGACTGCTCTCTCCCTGGGTCAGCGGAATCATCACCATATTCTGCACGGTCTCCACTCCCTGGAAAATCTGCACCCCGTCCACCTGGAGCATGGCGTACCCCGGGGTCTCCGCCCACACGCTGCACACCGCATAGGGGGCCGGGGCCCCCTCCCGCCGGGGCGCGGTGCTCTCCCACGCCTCCGGGGCCTGAATGACCACCGGCCTGATCTTTCCGCTGCTGTCCGTGGTCTGAATGCTGAGCAGCCGGCGCTTGCCCTCCGTCCCCTGGCTGGTCACCACCACGGTGGCCCCCTCCAGCGGGAGCTGGGCGTTGGATGTGTAGACCCGCACGCTCAGCCTGCCTGTGCTCTCCATCAATCTCAACCTCCTGTCCGGCGGGCCGCACCCGTCCTGTTTCTCCATCCTATGGCCGCCCGGCCCGACGGGTTCCGGTTTCCAACCGAGCGGCCTTCCCGGTTTGCAGCGGACAAAGGCTTTCCCCATCAGGAAGCGGCGGCAGCCCCCTGCCGCCGCTTCCTGATGGGGAAAGCTAATCCGTCACGCCCGCCCGCCCACAGGCCAGGCCGGCCGTCAGAATGGCCAGAAACTGAGAGGCGCTCGGCTTTTCCCGCAGCGGACACCGGGCCAGCCGCTCCAGCCGGGCGGGCGCCCGCTTCCAGACCGTGGAGACCGCGGTTCTGATGTTGCGCTCCACCGCCTTCCAGGTTGTGCCGTACTCCCGGGCCACCCGGGGATAGAGGGCCTTTGTCACCAGATGCAGCAGATCGGGGTCCTCCAGGCACAGCCGAAGGGCGCTGGCCACATAGAAATAGCCCTTGTAGTTGGCGGTCATGCCGAGACTGTGCAGAAGCTCGTGAATTTCAGCTTCCATCAGATCCATAAAAAACCTCCTCTTTCCTCAGTCATTGGAGTGCGAGCTGGTCCTCCATCTCCGCCCGCAGGTCGTTCAGGCTTGACAACAGAAGAGATTCCAAAATTTCGGGGTGGCGCGACCTGACAACCTCGATCATTTTATCCAGCGTTCTGCAGGTCGGATTGCCGCGCCCGTCCCGGTAGAGGTAGTAGTTGGAAAGGGGGATGTCCATGTCAAAGGCAATGATGGAACAGGGCATCCCGGAGGCCTCCTCATATTTTTTCAGAAGCAGCGGCACAGCATCGCTGACGGTTCCTGTCATAAAAACGCTCCTTTTCCCAAATTATGACAGGATGCGCAGCGGCGTGCCAACACATATATAGGAATTTTGGAATCCCTCCGCTTATTTCTTTTCATCCGGTTCACCTCGCTGTCATCGGACAAAAAAGAACGTGCAGAGCCCAATCCGGCTCCGCACGTTTCTCGTGTGGAAAAACAGAATGTAAAAGTAAAGGTGGGGTCGCCCCGGTTATTTCCGGGCCGTCACCGAGGTGGTGGTGTATTCCCGGCTGTCGCTGCCGGTGGAATCTCCGGCGTAGACGGTGACAACCGCCAGGTAATCCCGGCCCACAATCCCCTGGTAGGAGACGGCCCTGTCGTAGTACAGCAGCTTGTCGTGCTGAAGCATGCCCGGGTTCAGAGACGCCGCATATCCGCGCACTGCGGTCCAAGTGTCCCCTTCGTCAGCAGACTCGTACATAATGATCATCAGCGCTCCAATGTCATCCATGTAGTCCATGGCCTGCACATCCACCACAACGTCAATGACGCCGTCATCCTCCGCGACCAACCAGGCGCGGTAGGAGTCCAGGTAGTAGCTGGAGCGGTAAGGTTCAATACCGGCATCCTCCTGGGCAGAGGCTGGGACCGCGGCGACCCCTGCCAGCATCACCAGAGATACTACTAGAGTGACCAATTTTCTCAGAGATTTCATATTGACGCTCCTATTCATAAATTGAGTCAATCATCGCAGCCAGTTCTTCATAGGTCATGTCACCGGTAATTCTGCACTCCCACTTTTCGTTATACCATTCTGCCTTTATGCCGCCAACGTCAAAAATAATGTGGTGTTCAATCCCTCCAACTATATAAGGGGTAACAGTTTCCTCATTTGTCTCCACCGTGGAAAATGGAGACTCTTCCACCTGCCGCAGTGTAATTGCCAAGGTCCCACTAGGTAACTTATAAGATGCATAGAACAAAAACGAACTTGACTCAGGCACTGCATACAGCTCATTCAGGGTAGCGCCTTCCGGTAACTGAGTTGGAGCCAAAGGCAGACCAATGTCAAAAAAGTCAAGCGCATCTGTCAGCGAGTCAAACTCGTACTGGTCTCCCGAGGAAAAATCAGAAGCGCTGGACGGCGGATCATCCGGCCGCACAAAGGAAAAATCGGCTCCCGTCCACCGGGCCAGGATGCCCCAGAGGTCAAATCCGGCGGCCTGGACAACCGCCATCAGGGCGGCACAGCAGAGGGCTGCGATGATTGCGATGTGGGCTAAGCGGCGAAACACCGCGGGCCGCTTCGGCCTGTCCGGCTTCCCGCGGGACAAGGCGGCCGAGGCCGGATACTCCCGGTGGAACTCCTCCAGGGACCTTTCCACGTCAAAGCCGCCGGGCTCGGGGTCCAGCCGGTCCAGATACCGGCTGATCCGGTCCAGGTCGGCCTCATTCCGCACATGACCGATCAGATCCGCCAGCTCGTCCAGCAGTTTTTCCCGCTCTTCCGCTGAAATTTCCTGCCTTTGGTTTCGCACATTGTCCTGCGGCAGCCCATCCGTACCACAGTCGCCATGCGGGCAAGTGGACATCGTCTGCACCTCCTCGATTATATAATGTGTTGAGAGGTCCAAAATCTCACAGGTAAAAACAAAAAAATTATGTTTTCGTCAGCAGGCGGCAGCATCTGCCCCTGGCCCGGGACAGCCGCATGTGGCAGGCGTGGACCGAGCAGTTCAGCCGCCTGGCAATCTCCTCATGGGGCAGGTTGTCCTCATAGTACCAGATCAGCAGCTGTCTGTCGCCGCCGGACAGGCCGAAGGGCAGAATCTCCTCCAACCGCCCGGCCCCGTCCGGAGCCGGGACGCCCTGGTGCTCCAGGTCCAGCGGAACCTCACGGGTCCGGTAGGCGCGGCGCGCCTCGTTCTCCACCCGGTAGTTCAGCGTCAGATACAGCCACCCGCCCAAATTCTCCCGGTCCTTCAGGTGGTTCCAGTTCAGCAGCAGAAGAACAAACACATCATGTACAAGCTCTCTGGCCCGTTCCGGGTCGTCCAGCAGAACCTTGGCCGTCCGGTACAGCGAATCGGAATATTTTATGTACAGCACATCAAACCACGAATCTGCTCCGTTCATTCGGCCCCCCCAATTCCTTTCTCCCCATGGCCCGGGACAGGCTCCTCCAGCCCGCTCAGACCCTCCCCCTTGCGGCATGCTGTCCCGCGCGGCCGTCCCGCGGCTCACTGCCCGCGCTTTTTGGCGGATTTTTCTTAAAATAGAATAAATTCATTCACTTTCAGCCGCAATTTATTGGTTAAAATACAAACAACGACTAACATTATACAGAAACCAAATTGGGAAATCAATCCATTCCGCAACAAAAAGGGCCGCGGCCCCCCAGGACCGGCTTCCTTCCGAACCCGGCTTGTAAAACGGCGGAAAACATGGTATGGTGTTACCATGCAGAAGCACAGCAAAAACGGCAGCACGCCGATTGATCCGTGACCTTTTTCACCCCGGCGGCCGGATTTCACATACCGGCCGCCGGACACTGCGGCCCGGGAGAGCCGGGACCACAATGACAGGAGGGAGCCGAGCATGACTCTGCTGGAACAGTGCCAGCTCTGGCACGAACAGGACAGGCATCAGCAAATCGCCGACACGCTGGAGGCCATTCCAGAGGAGGAGCGCACCCCGGAGCTGGATCTGGAGCTGGCCCGGGCGTATAACAATCTGGCCGACCCGGAGACGCCGGAAGGGCGGGAGCTGCTGCGGCAGGCCATCGCCCTGATGGCGCCCCACAGGGACCGGCTGGCGGATGACTACAGCTGGAATTTCCGCATGGGCTACGCCTACTACTACTTAGATCAGGAGGGTCCGGCCCTCGGGCACTTTGAGCGCGCCCTGGAACTCCATCCGGGCGATGACCCAAAGTATAATACAGCCGAAGATATACAATATTTCATCAACGACTGCCGTCAGCGGCTGACCCTGCCCCAGTTTAAGAGGCCCTTCCGCCAGCGGACGGCGGAGGCCTGGGCGGCCTTCTCCCAGGGCGAGGCCCGGCTGCGCCGCATGATGGACGAGGACCGGGCGCACAAGCGGGGGGCGGAGCTGATCGCGGCCTGCAGCCAGATGCTGAACCGCGCCTTCGAGGACCTCTCCTTCGAGCTGGGCTTCAACGGGGAGAAATACGAGCTGATCCTCACCCCGGAGGGCGACCGGGTGAAGCTCTTTGAGCTGTTCTATTTCCAGCGCCGCGCCCCCCGTGAGGTGCTGGAGCACTGGAACATCCTGGTGGGCCGCCGGCCCAATGAAAGCGCCGGCCTGCAGATGGCCGGCTGGGATATCTCCGGGAACGATGTGCAGGTCTGGACGGAGCAGCTGGGCGAGAACAGCATCGGCCTGGCCGTATACTGCCAGCCCCTCCTCCCCCTGCTCCGGGAGGACGAGGACCGGGCGTGGTGGATGCTGGCCACCCTCACCGATCAGGTGCTGGGTGAGATCCCCCACATGCGGTACATCGACCGGTTCGAGGTGCTGGAAGCCCCAAAGGAGGGGCCTGCCATCCTCCTCTCTCAGCTGCCCGGGCATCTGAAGGACCTGGGACTGGATCTGTCCCCCGACCCGGAGGCCTATCTGGAGTGCTTCACCGCCTATCAGATGGAACCAGAGGAGGACCCGGAGGCCGACTGGCGGCTGGACGTGTTCGCCGGCTCCACCCGCTGTCCCCCTCTCCTGAACGGGTATCTGCAGGGAGACAGCGGCGCGGCGGACGCCCTCCACCAGGACGGCGCGGCGGCGGGCTTTCTCCTCTATCCCCTGGACGGCTTTACAGGGGAGGAGCGGTCGGGCGCCATCCTGGACTTCCGGGACGCCCTGGCAGCAGCGCTGGAGGAGACTGCCGGCGCGGACGCCTTCACCTTCCTGGGCGGGGCCACCGGCATCCACTGCGGCTATCTGGACTTTCTGGCCTGGGACCTGGACGCGGTGCTGCAGGCGGCGGCCGGCTTTTTCCGGGACAGCCCCGTGCCCTGGGCCAGCTTCCACTCCTTCCGCCGGGATGCGGGCACTGTCTCCCTCAAACGGCCCCCGGCCCGGGCGGACGGCCCCATTCTGACCCCGGAGGATGTGACGGCTCTGGAGGGCATGTGCGAGGGGCCCTCCGGCTACTTCTACAAAATGCTCAGCTATCTGGAGGAGCGCATCCGCGCCGGTGTGCGGGAGGACCGCTTCACCTGGGAGCAGGCCCGGGCCGACCTGGATGTGGCCCTGTGGTACTCCTACGCCTGCAACAACGTGGACGAGTACGAATTCTATTACCGGGCGGCCGACTGGATGCCCGACTCGGAGGAGGCGGCGGCAGAGGCCGGGAGCGGCATCTGGTACTACCGTTACGCCTGCGCCCTGCTCTACTGCGGCCGGCTGGAGGAGGCCCTGGACTACGCCCGGAAGGGCGTGGAGCTGGAACCCGGCTATGTGTGGGGCTGGCTGCAGTACGCCAAGCTGCTCAGCCACTTCGGGGACCGGGAGGGGGCCCTGGCGGCGGCGGACCAGGGGCTGGCCCTGGCGCCCGGAGACTATGAGTTCACCACCCTCCGTCGGGAGATCCTGGAGGGCCGGAATCTGGAGGAGATGGAGTTCCACTGGATCGACCCGGAGTGCGACCGCCGGCTTCAGGAGGGGCTGGACGAGGGCGAGGCGGACAAGCGCCGGGCCATCTCCCACATTCTCTGTGACCGGGACAACCTGGCGGCCATCCGGGCCGCCCTGGCCCCGGCGGAGTGGGAGGCCGACAGCCCCTACTGCACCTTTACCATTCCCTACCAGGACCGGTCGCTGGAGGGCCGCTTTTTCGGCAACGAGGCCGCCCTGTCCAAGCTGCCCGCTCCCTGGTTCCGGGAGCTGGTCCGCCGGCTGCCGGAGCTGGAACGCCGGGGCAGGACCTTTCTGTCCGCCCGGGCGGGTCTGGGCACCGACGGCCTCCAGCTGGAGCGGTTTACCGTCAGCCTGGACCGGCAGGTGGGGCTGATCTACCAGCGCGGGGATACCCAGGTGGTCCGCTTTGACGCGGACTTCTCTCTCAGCCAGGACCAGCTTGCCCTGGAGCGGCCGGAGGGGGGCTCCTTTCTGGCCTTTGTGCTGCTGGAGCAGCCCGCGTGGGATGAGGAGCAGTTCCGGCGGGACCTGCGGGACGAGTGGGCCATCCCCTGCCTCACCCAGGCGGAGGAAGGGGAGGACGGCGCCTCCGCCCTGGTCTTTGAACCGGAAGGAATGCTGGCGGCGGTCAGCCTGATGCCCTTCCCTGTTCCCCACGGGGAGGCGGAGGAGAATGCCGGCCGCAATTACCTGTGGACCGAGGCGGAGGAGACGGCCCGCCGGCACCGGGGTCAGCTGCTGGTGTCCGTCCAGGCCAGAGGGCGGGACCCGGGGCAGGCCGGGCGGCTGCTGGTCAAGCTGGTGTGCGCCGCCAGCCGCCAGCCGGGCGTGCTGGGGATCTGCGCCAACGGCACCGTCTACCAGCCGGAATTTTACCAGGCCGCGGCGGAGATGATGGAGGACGGCAGCCTGCCCCTGCTGGATCTGGTGTGGCTGGGCCTCTACCGCCGGGAGGGCGGCCTGTGCGCCTACACCGAGGGGATGCGCGCCTTCGGCAAGGACGAGATGGAGGTGCTGGACACCGACGCCCAGCCCGGGGACCTGCGGGGCTTCCTGCTGGATATCGCCGACTATGTTCTGGACAACGACGTGACCCTCCACGACGGGGAGACCATCGGCTTCAGCGACGGCCAGCGGCTGGCCATCACCCGCAGCGCGGGCGTGTGGCACCAGGGCATGACCCTGAAGATCGAGTACGCCCCCATGCCGGAGGAGGACTGACCGCCGGGCACAGGTTTGCGGGGCGGCGCGGGCGGATATACTGAGGAGGACGGCGGGCGCCCCTATCCGCCCGAAAGCTGCGCCGTGCCGCTTCTCAGCTGCCGGGGCGTCAGGCCAAACTGCCGCTTGAAGGCCCGCTGAAAGGCGGAGTAGTCCTGAAAGCCGCAGCGAAGCCCCGCCTCCTGGGCGGAGGCCCCCCGGCGCAGGAGCTCGGCCGCCGCCAGCAGCCGCTTCTCTCTGACATACTGGTGAACTGAGTAGCCGGTCAGGGTCCGGAAGCGGCGCATAAAGTGGTATTTGCTGGTATAGCACCGGGCGGCCAGGGCGTCCACCGACAGGTCGGCGGTCAGATTGCCGTTGATGTAGTCCAGGATCTGGCTGATCTTGGGGTCATACTGGCTGACCCCCTCCCGCTGGCTGGTGGTGTCCCGCAGGGCCATGCGGTTGAGGCGGATGAGCAGCTGAAACAGGCAGGTCCGGGCCAGCAGCTCCCCGCCGAACTCGTCCTTCTCTCCCAGAGCCTCCTCCAGCCGGGAGAGCATCCCGGCCAGCGCCTGCCGGTCCTCTCCCGCCGGCCGCATCAGCGCAAACCTCCGCTCCCGGGCCAGCTGAAAGCACCGGGCCAGGCTCTCTTCCCCGGACAGGGCTCCGTCCAGCAGCTCCGGGTCCAGGTAGAGCACCACCCGCTCGTATGGGCGGGTGGGGTCGATCACCGGCCTGTGGATCAGGTGCCGGCCCACCAGCAGTACATCCCCCGGCTGGAGAAAGTAGGACCGCCCTTCGATGAGATAGCCGGCGGAGCCCGCCAGGAAAAAGACCGCCTTGTGAAACTCATGGTAGTGGTACTCCATCTCCTCCACCCCGATATCCCGAAGATGGAACAGCCGGAAGGGCTCCCGAAGATAGCCCCGCCGCTGATATGACTGCTCCTCCATGCCGCTTCTCCTTTTCTGTGCTTTTCGCCAAGTATCCGAAAATAGTATACCGCATTTTTTGCAATAAGAAAAGCATTTTACGCTCTTTATATGGAAAAAAGAATTCAATATACTGGAGATACTGAATCTCCGCGCCAACATGGGCGCGTGACAAGGAGGACCCGCCATGATCAACGAGAATTACTACGAGGCCTTTGACCGGAAAGAGAACCTCCATTTCGATTCCAAAGTGGTCCACGGCGCCCTGGGCTGCGACCCCATCACCGGAGCGGTGAGCTTTCCCATCTTCCAGACGGCCACCTTCCGCCACCGGAGGTTTGGAGTATCCACCGGCTATGACTACTCCCGGGTGCTCAACCCCACCCGGCAGGAGCTGGAGCGCACCATGGCCATCCTGGAGGGCGGACTGGAGGGCTTTGCCTTTACCAGCGGTCAGGCCGCCAACATGGCCCTGTTCACCTGGCTCCCCTGCGGCAGCCACGTTCTGCTGTCCGACGACATTTACGGCGGCACCTTCCGCATCTGCGACGAGATCTTCTCCAAATTCGGCTGCACCTTTGACTATGTGGACATGGGCGACCTGGAGGCGGTCAAGGCGGCCATCCGGCCCGAGACCAGGATGTTCTTTGTGGAGACCCCCACCAATCCCATGATGCATGTGGCCGACATTGCCGCTCTGGCGGAGCTGGCCCACAGCCGGGGCGCCCTGATGGTGGTGGACAACACCTTCCTCACCCCCTATTTCCAGCGTCCCCTGGAGCTGGGAGCGGATGTGGTGGTCCACAGCGCCACCAAGTACCTGTGCGGCCACAACGACGTGGTGGCCGGCATCGCCGTGGTGAAGAGCCAGGAGATGGCCGACTTCTTCCACGCTCAGCAGAAATCCCACGGCAACGGCCTTGCCCCCTTCGACTCCTGGCTCATTCTCCGGGGGCTGAAAACCCTCTCCCTGCGGATGCAGCGGCACAACGAAAACGCCAAGCAGGTGGCCCAGTGGCTGCGGAAGCACCCCAGGGTCAGGCAGGTCTACTATGTGGGCTTTGAGGACCACCCGGGATATGAGGTGAACCGGAAGCAGTCCACCGGCTTTGGGGGGATGATCTCCTTCGAGCTGGACAGCGAGGAGACCGCCCACCGGCTGCTCTCCGACGTGAAGATGATCCTCTTCGCCGAGAGCCTGGGGGGAACCGAGACCCTGGTCACCTATCCCATCACCCAGACCCACGAGTCCATCCCCGACGACGTGCGGCGCAAGCTGGGCATCAACGAGGCCTTTGTCCGCATCTCCATCGGCATCGAGGACCCGGCGGACATCATCGCCGACCTGGAACAGGCTCTGGGCTGATCGGAGGCCGGCCATGGAGATCAAATTCACCAAGATGCAGGCCTTCGGCAACGACTATGTCTATCTTGACGCCATCCACCAGCAGCTGGAGGATCTGGGATCGCTTTCCAAGCAGATATCTAGCCGGCACTTCGGGGTGGGCTCCGACGGCATGGTGCTGCTGTGCCCCTCCGACGTGTGCGACTTCCGCATGCGCATCTTCAACCCCGACGGGACGGAGGCCGAGATGTGCGGCAACGCCCTGCGCAGCACCGCCATGCTGGCCTACTGCAAGGGCTTCACGGATAAGACCTCCCTCACCATCGAGACGCTGGGGGGACATCAGCAGGTGGAGCTGATGGTGGAGGACGGCGAGGTGGTCAACATCCGGGCGTCTATCGGCCGCCCCGAGCTGCGGACGGAAAAGGTCCCTGTTCTGACCGATGGGGATACCTTTTTTGACCAGCCCCTCCAGGTGGGCGACCGGGTGTTCCGGGCCTCCTCCCTGTCCTGGGGCAACCCCCACACCGTGCTGCTGGCGGAGGACACCGACAGCCTGGATGTGGCCAAATACGGCCCTGTCGCCGAGCATCTGCCCTGCTTTCCCAGCCGGACCAACGTCACCTTTGCCCAGGTGGTGGACCCCGCCCACATCAAGATCCGGGAGTGGGAGCGGGGCACCGGGGAGACCATCGGCTGCGGCACCGGCTGCTGCTCGGCGGTGGTGATCGGCAATATGCTGGGCCTGTGCGGCCGCAGCGTGGACGTGGAGCAGATCGGCGGCGTCCTCCATGTGGACTGGGACGACCAGGATGTGGTCCACATGACGGGGCCGTCCCATATTGTATTTGACGGAGTGTTATACCGATGAAGCTGAAGGACCTGCTGGAGGGCATCTCATACGAGCTGATCCAGGGAGATTTGGAGCGGGAGATCACCGCCGTCGCCTACGACTCCCGAAAGGTGGAGAAAGGCGCCCTCTTCGTCTGTCTCAAGGGCTTCGCCTCGGATGGACACCAGTATATTGGACAAGCCGTCCAGGCGGGAGCGGCCGCCCTCCTGGTGGAGGATGTGCCGTCGGAGCTGCCCGACGCCGCGGTGGTTCGGGTGGAGAGCGCCAGAAAAGCGCTGGCCGCCCTCTCCGCCGCCTGGTTTGGTTATCCCGCCCGGCAGATGACCATGATCGGTCTCACCGGCACCAAGGGCAAGACCACCACCGCCCACATGGTGAAGGGCATCCTGGAGGCGGCCGGGTACAAGGTGGGCATGATCGGCACCCTGGGCGCCTTTGTGGGGACTGAGAAAATCCCCACAAAAAACACCACGCCCGAGTCCTATGAGCTGCACGCCCTCTTTGCCCGCATGCTGGTGGCGGGCTGCCAGTGCGTGGTGATGGAGGTGTCCTCCCAGGGGCTGAAGCTGGACCGCACCGCCGGCATCCATTTTGACTACGCGGCCTTTCTGAACCTCTCCCCCGACCACATCGGCCCCGGGGAGCATGCCGATTTTCAGGACTATCTGGCCTGCAAGTCCCTGCTCTTCCGCCAGTGCGGGACAGCGGTGGTCAACCTGGACGACCCCCATTGCCAGGAGGTCACCGCCGCCGCCCCTGTCCGGTACACTCTCTCCCTGAAGGGGGAGGCGGACTTTATGGCGCGGAACATTCGAAATATCTGGGAGCCGGGGCTGCTGGGGGTCGCCTTTGACCTGTCCGGCCGGTTCGGCACCCATCTGACCCTGAACATGCCGGGGGACTTCAACGCGGAGAACGCCCTGGCGGCGGCGGGGATCGCCTGGTCCATGGGCATCGCCCCCCAGGTGATCCAGTCCGCCCTGCGGAAGGTGCAGGTGAAGGGGCGGACCCAGGTTCTGCCCTCCCCGCCCTCGGGCGCCGCCTTCCTCATTGACTACGCCCACAACGCCCTGAGCATGGAGAGCCTGCTGTCCATGCTGAAGAGCTACCGCCCCGGGCGGCTGATCTGCCTGTTCGGCGGAGGCGGCAACCGGGCCAAGCAGCGCCGGTACGATATGGGAGAGATCGCGGGAAAATACGCCGACCTCACCATCATCACCCTGGACAACCCCCGGTTTGAGGACCCGGAATCCATCAACGCCGACATCATCCGGGGACTGGAGGTCCACCACGGGGCGTATCAGGTCATCATGGACCGGGCCGAGGCCATCCGGTATCTGCTGGACCACTGCGTGAAAGGCGACATTGCCGCCCTGATTGGAAAAGGCCACGAGGAGTACCAGGAAATCCGGGGCGTGAAGCACCATTTCTCAGAGGAACAGGTTGTGTTTGATTATTTGAATCATTTGAATCAAAGCTGACAGGCTGGCTGCGGAGGCTCCTCCGCAGCCAGCCTGTCTGCACACGCCTGGTCTGCGGCGTCTCCGCACCCTCCGCCATCAGCACTTCCCGGCTCCTCTCTTGCAATTCCGGATAAAATAGCCTATAATGTCTCTGACTTGAACCCCCCCCCATTTCCCCATCACACGGAGGTCCGCCAATGCCCATTGATGAACTGCTGGGCCGGCTGTGGCGGAGGGTCCCCTCCGCCTCCAAGGCCGCCTTTTTTTCCTGTCTGATTTTTGGCTATCTGGTCCACCTGTATGCCTTCACCAACCTGATCCCCAACGCCGACGGGCTGAGCCGGGTCTTTGACCTCCAGCAGATGACGGTGTCGGGGCGCTGGTTTCTGCACTACGCCTCCGCACTCAACGGCTTCACCCAGATGCCGGCGGTGATCGGCCTTCTGTCGCTGGTGTTCCTGGGTCTGGCCGCCGCTCTGGCGGCCGATCTGCTGGGCTTCCGCAGCCGGGTGCTGGCCGCCCTGGCGGGTGCGCTGATGGCCGCCTTCCCCTGTGTGGGGTACACCTTTTTGTACCTGTTCACCGCCTCCGCCTATTGTCTGGCCATTTTCCTGGCGGTGTGGTCGGTGTGGCTGGCCCGCCGGGGAAAGCTCTGGTGGCTGGTCGGCGTGGCCGCCCTGGCCCTGTCCATGGGCACCTATCAGGCCTACGCCGCCCTGGCCATCGGCCTGTCCCTGCTGGTGGTCCTTCGAGAGGCCCTTCTCCCTGCCGCCACCCTGCGGGGTACCCTGACGCTGGCCGGCCGGCTGTGCGCCTGCCTGCTGGCCGGGGCCGTCCTTTACTACCTTGTCCTGCTGGTCTTTCTTCAGGTCAAGGGGGTGGAGCTTCTCTCCTATCTGGGGATGGATGCGGCCAGCTCGGGCTATCCCCTCTCCCGCCTGCCTGCGCTGCTCTTTGAAACCTACAAGCAGGTGGTGGCCTTTTTCTTCGTGCCAGGCTCCGCCGACGGCTTCGCCTCCTGGTGGATGGCGATTCTGGACCTGGCCGCGCTGGCGCTGGGGGCGCTCTGCCTGCTGCGCCGCCTGACCGACCGCGGGCTGGCCCGGGAGGAGCCCTGGCGCCCCCTGGGGGCCCTGGCCGCCCTGCTTCTGCTGCCCCTGGGCATCAACTTTATGCAGGTGCTCAGTCCCTACTCCGCTCCCACCCCCCTGATGAAATACTCCTTTGTGGCCGTCTGGCTGGCGGTGCTGATGCTGGCCGACCTGGCTGACATACTCCCCCCGCTCCCCCGCCTGCGGGTGGGCGCGGCCTCCCTTGCCGCAGTGTGGACCGCCGTGCTGCTGCTGTTTTGCCTGAACACCAACAATCTGCTGTACACCGCCTCGGCCCAGGCCCACCGGGCCACCGAGAGCTATGCCACCCGCCTGCTCTCCCGCATCGAGAGCTGCGAGGGCTATGAACCGGGAATGGAAATCGCCATTGTGGGGGCCGTTCCGCCGGAGCAGATCCGCTCCGACATCCCCAGCTACCTCCAGGTGGACCACTACAGCGTCCCCCGGGACACGGTGCTCACCCTGAACAAGCACATCTACTACTACCTCAGCGACTGGCTCAATTTCCCCGTGGAGGAGCTGCCGGAGGAGACCATGCAGGCCATCTCTGACTCACCGGAGTTCCAGTCCATGCCCCTCTACCCCGCCCAGGGCAGCGTCCAGGTGCTGGACGGCCGGGTGGTGGTGCGGATGCAGGAGGAGTACACACCCAAATCGGACTATGAGATCGCCTACGAGAACAGGAGATAGACAGCTTATGGACGAGACGAGCAAGCAGGGCCTCTTGTCGGTGGTCCTCCCATCTTACAACGAAGAGGCCTCCATCCCCCGGGCGGCGGATACCATCTCCGCTCTTTTGACGGGGGCGGACATTCCCCACGAGATTATCTTTGTGGACGACGGCTCCCGGGACCGCACCTGGGACACCATCCAGACCCAGACAGCCCGGCACCCCCGGGTGCGTGGGGTGCGCTTCTCCCGCAACTTCGGCAAGGAGGCCGCCATCTTCGCCGGGCTGGCCCAGTCCAGGGGAGACTGCACCGTGGTGATGGACTGCGACCTGCAGCACCCGCCGGAGAAGGTTATTGAGATGTACCGCCTGTGGCAGCAGGGCTATCAGGTGGTGGAGGGGGTCAAGGCCAGCCGGGGAAAGGAGAATCCCCTGCACACCTTTGCCGCCCGCAGCTTTTACTCCATCATCAGCAGGGCCACCGGGATCGACATGTCCCGTGCCTCCGACTTCAAGCTGCTGGACCGCCGGGCGGTGGACACCCTGCTGGCCATGCGGGAGAAGAACGCCTTCTTCCGGGCCCTGTCCTCCTGGATTGGTTTCAAAACCACCCAGGTGGAGTTTGAGGTCCAGCCTCGGCTGGAGGGGGAGTCCAAGTGGTCCATCCGCAGCCTGGTGCGGTACGCCCTGACCAACATCGCCGCCTTCTCCACCGCCCCCCTCCAGCTGGTCACCCTGCTGGGGGTGGTGGTGTTCTGCTGTTCGGTGGTGCTGGGCATCTGGTCCCTGTACCAGAAGGTCTCCGGGCAGGCGCTGGAGGGCTTTACCACTGTCATTCTGCTCCAGCTGCTCATCGGGAGCATCCTGATGATCTGTCTGGGCATCATCGGCTACTATATCGCCAAAATCTACGAGGAGATCAAGGACCGGCCCCGGTACATCGTGGCCGAGCGCTGCGAGGGACAACAAGATGATGGACAAGCTGAAAAAGATATTTGACCCCACCTTCTTCCGCTTCATTGTGGTGGGCTGCATCAACACCCTGGTGGGCTATGGGGTCATGTTCGGCCTCTACAATCTGGCGGGGCTCTACACCTGGGGCGACACAGGCGAGTGGATCTCCTCCGCCGCCAACTATATCGTGGGCAGCATTGTCAGCTTCTTTTTGAACAAGCACTTCACCTTCCGCAACCGTGAGAAGGGGGCGGGGGTTGTCCTGCGGTTCGCGCTCAACATCGCCGTCTGCTGGCTGCTGGCCTACGGTCTGGCCCAGCCTATTATGGAGTGGGTGCTGGCCGGCATGGAGCTCACTCCCCAGTGGGAGGGCAACCTGACCCTGCTGGCCGGCTCCGGCCTGTTCGTCATTCTGAACTACTTTGGCCAGCGGTTCTTCGCTTTTAAAGCAAAGTGAAAGAGAGGTGCGTTCAACGCACCTCTCTTATTTATTGGCAGCCCGGGCAGCCGGAGCAGGAGGCGGGAGGGGACGCCTGCTCCCGCCTTTTCTTCCCTGCCCACAGGTCCGCGCCGATGAGGACGGCGCACCAGAGGAGCAGCAGGACGAAGATCAGCAGGGCGCAGTTGCGGAAAAATTCCTCCGGCAGCAGGAGGATAATGGGGTCGGTCCGCCAGTCAAAGATCCAGTTGGTTTTTCCCGGAAAAAAGAGGCTGTGGAACACCACGAAGGCCCGCTGAAAATCCAGGGCTGCCAGCCCCCCGATCAACAGAAAGACCGCTCCCAGACCGGCCGCCCCCCAGAAGCCGGCCCCCCGGCCCAGCAGCGGCTGAGGCCGCGTCCGCTTCATCCGGCAGAGGACCAGCACTCCGATCAGAGCGGCCAGGGACAGTCCCAGCACCCACAGGTCCAGCAGGAACAGCACCCGCACATCGGCGAAGTGGTCGGCCCCCGACTGGGAAAAGGGCAGAATACCGGCGGAAAAGTCGGGCCGCAGCCCCAGGCAGTAGTCCATCACATCGTCAAAGGCAGCCCTGATCTGCTCCTCTGTCAGCCCGGTCCGGGTCAGTCCCAGAGGACCGATCTGGGCATAATAGAACGGACGGCACAGCAACGGAACCGCAACCGCCCCCGTCAGTACCGTCAGCGCAGTGAGAACCGAGAGCAGCACAGTAAGTCCTTTACTTGTTTTCAATGCAGTCACCTCGCAGAAAAGGGTCCGGCAGGGCGGACAGTGAAATCACCACCTGGGCGGGCAGATAAAACAGCCACATCCCCACCCGGACAAAGCCGGCCGGCCCGTCCGGCAGAAGGTTCCGGAACTGAAACAGTCCCACGCAGGCGTCACAGCACAAAAACAGGGTCAGCCCGGCGGCAAACAGCCGGGCCCGGGGACCGGCCGGCTCCCAGCTTTGAAGGGTGTTTACCAAAAAATTAGAAAAGTAGATCAGGGCCAGCACATTCAGCGGAGCAGCCAGCCCCAGCTCCCACAGCCCCGCCGCCCCGGCCAGGATCAGCGCCAGCCGCGCTCCCCACCAGCTTTTTCCTCCGTTCCACCTCCGAATACGGAGAAAGTAGATCAGCTGAACCACACAGAACAGCAGCACTCCCCACTCATACCCCCGGTTCAGCACCAGCAGAAACCAGTCGCTCCCCAGGGTAAGCAGCTGTGCACCCGCCACCAGCCGGTCGCCGCCCCGCCGGCTCCAGGCCAGCGAGAAGAAGGCGCACAGGACAACACCCCCATATTTCAGCCAGGTGGTGTCCCCGCCCCCGTCCCGCAGATCCATCCGCAAAAAGGCAGCATACAGCATGGCCTCGGACAGGCAGAACCACAGAACCCACCGCCGCATAGATCCGCTCACAGCAGACCGCCTCCTTTGGCGGAAGCATCCCCATCTCCGCGCTGTTCAAAACCTTCCCAGGTCCGCTTCCTCCCCTTCACGCCTGCGGGGCGCGAAGGGATTTACTTTGACAGCGTACCGGCGAAGCGGGTGCGGGCAGCGGACCGCGCCCCCTCCGCCGAAACGGCAGAGGCGCTTTCTCAGCTCCAGCTCTCGTCGTGCTCCGACCGCTTGGCCCGGGTCATCAGGTCCACCACGACCCCCTGGACGTCCCGGCCCTCGTACAGCACCTCGTAGGCGGCCTGGGCGATGGGCATTTCCACCCCCGCCTTCCGGGCCAGGGTGCGGGCGTTGGCGGCGGCATAGTAGCCCTCCACCACCGCGCCGATCTCCTTGACCGCCTGCTCCACCGGAGTGCCCTTGCCGATGAGAATGCCGCACCGGCGGTTGCGGGAGTGCATGGAGGTACAGGTGACAATCAGGTCGCCCACCCCGGCCAGGCCGGTGAAGGTCTCCTTTTTCCCTCCCAGGGCCACCCCCAGCCGGGCCATCTCGGCCAGCCCCCGGGTCATGAGGAGGGCCTTGGTGTTGTCCCCGCAGCCCATGCCGTCGCAGCAGCCGGCACACAGGGCGATGATGTTTTTCAGGGCCGCGCAGATCTCGGTTCCGATCTTGTCATCGCTGGTATAGACCCGGAAGCGCTTGTTCATAAACAGGTCCTGCACCAGCCTGGCATCCTCCGGGCGGTCGGCGGCAGCCACCACCCCGGTGGGGATATGCCGCCCCACCTCCTCGGCGTGGGAGGGGCCGGACAGCACCACCACCGGACACTTGTCCCCTACCTCCTGCTCAATGACCTGACTTAAGCGCAGGGAGCTGTCCTTCTCGATTCCCTTGGATACCGACACCAGCACAGTGCCCGGGTCCAGCAGCTCCTTGAGCTGGGCGGCGGTGGACCGCACCGCGAAGGAGGGGGTGGCCACCACCACCAGACCGCAGCCCTTTACAGCGGCCAGGTCGGTGGTGAGGTTCAGCCTCTCAGGCAGGGGGACCCCCTTCAGCATGGGGTTCTCATGGGTCTCCCGCAGGATGCGGGACTCCTCCTCGTGGTAGGACCACAGGGTGACGTCGTTGCCGTTTTCCAGCAGCAGCAGGGCCAGGGCCGTCCCCCAGCCGCCGCTGCCCACTACCGTAATCTTCATCGCGCTTCCTTCCTCTCTGTAGGGGCGGCCTGCGGCCGCCCGAAAATTATGCTGTATGCCTGCCGGCGGCCAAAGGCCGCCCCTACGATTTGCGGTGCAGGGAAAATTTGTTCTCCGTCCCGGTGAGCAGGCGCTTGATATTGCCCCGGTGCATGAACAGGATCAGGCAGCCCAGAAAGGCCCCGAACACCGTCAAAACCGGGTCATGATACACAAACCAGGTGGCAAAGGGGAAGCTGGCCCCCGCCCACACCGAGCCCAGGGAGATATACCGGGTGAGAATGGCCAGAACCAGAAAGCCCCCCCACACCACCAGGGCGATGCGCCAGTCGATCATGATGGCGATGGTGCCCCCGGACAGGATGCCCTTGCCCCCCCTGAAGTGGAACATGCAGGGGAACATGTGGCCCAGCAGGCACCACAGGCCGGCCCAGTACTCGGCCATTGGGAGCATGGATGCGTGGACCCCGAAGTGCCGGGCTACAAACACGGTGGTCAGCACCGCCGCCACCGCCTTAAGCACGTCGCAGAGAATGACCACGAAGGTCAGCGGTCCGCCGAAGGTGCGGAAAAAGTTGGTCAGTCCCGCGTTGCCGCTGCCGTGGTTTCGCACGTCGTCCCGCAGGATATACTTGGAGACGATGACCGCCCCGTTGAAGCAGCCGCAGAAGTAGCACCACAGGGCCAGAAGAAGAATCGGGACCCACAGCTCCTGGACCAGCTGCCCATAGGCGGCCAGATAGTTTGGGGCCGCACCCGCAGGTACTATGTTGGGGTCCATCCTCATCCCTCCTTGTCGCCCTTCTGCCGGATGGTCATGCGCACGGGGGTGCCCTCCAGGCCGAAGGTGGCGCGAATTTGATTTTCCAGGTACCGCTGGTAGGAGAAGTGGAACAGCCGCGCGTCGTTGCAGAAGCAGACAAAGTGGGGGGGGCGTATGCCCACCTGGGTCATATAGTAGATCTTCAGCCGCCGGCCCTTGTCACTGGGGGGCTGAACCCGGGCGGTGGCGTCGGCCAGCACCGAGTTGAGCATACCGGTGGCGATGCGGGTGGACGCCTGGTTGTTTACATAATTGATGAGTTCAAAGAGCCGGTCCACCCGCTGCCCCGTCAGGGCGGAGATGAACAGGATGGGGGCGTAGGTCATATAGGACAGGTCCCGCATGACGTCCTGGCGCATCTTGTCCATGGTCTTGCCGTCCTTCTCAATGGCGTCCCACTTGTTGACCACAATGATGCAGGCCTTGCCCGCCTCGTGGGCCAGTCCCGCCACCTTGGTGTCCTGCTCGGTGACCCCCTCCTGGGCGTCGATCATGATGAGGCACACGTCGCTGCGCTCGATGGCCATGGTGGAGCGCAGGACGGAGAACTTCTCGATCCGGTCGTCCACCCGGGCCTTCTTCCGCATGCCGGCGGTGTCGATGAAGCAGTACTTCCCCTGCTCGTTTTCAAAGTAGCTGTCAATGGCATCCCGGGTGGTGCCCGCCACATCGGAGACGATGACCCGCTCCTCCCCCAGAATCCGGTTGACCAGGGAGGACTTGCCCACGTTGGGCTTGCCGATGACGGCCACCTTGATGACGTCGCTCTCCTCTTCCTCCTGCTCCTCCGGGGGAAAGTATGCAAAGCAGGCGTCCAGCAGGTCGCCGGTGCCGTGGCCGTGGAGGGCGGAGACGGCGATGGGGTCGCCCAGCCCCAGGTTGTAGAACTCGTAGATATCCGGGTTCTCCCGGCCGGTCTGGTCGGCCTTGTTCACCGCCAGCACCACCGGCTTGCCCGAGCGCAGGAGCATATTGGCCACCTCCTGGTCGGAGGCGGTCATCCCGGTTTTCACATCGCAGACCAAGACGATGACAGTGGCGTTGTCCATGGCGATCTCCGCCTGCTCCCGCATAAAGGATAAAATCTGGTCATCGGTGCCCGGCTCGATGCCGCCGGTGTCCACAATGTCAAAGACCCGGCCCCGCCACTCGCAGGGGGCATAAATCCGGTCCCGGGTCACCCCGGGGGTGTCCTCCACAATGGACAGCCGCTGGCCGCACAGCTTGTTGAACAGCATGGACTTGCCCACGTTAGGGCGGCCCACGATGGCAACTAATGGCTTCATAAAATCACGTTCCCTTTTTTGAGATAGGAGATAGAAGATAGGAGATAATAGGAGATATTTCCCTGTATCTCAAACTCCTATCTCCTATCTCATCACTCCTATCTATACTGAAAGTACTCGGTCTCCTCCCGCCGCCGGGTCACCTGAGGAGGCGGCGTCTCCAGGCCGCATATCGCATCCAGCAGCTCATACCCGTCCTGGGCGGTGGGAATCACCGGGACGCCCAGCTCCCGCTCCACATCATCCAGGGACACGTCATCCAGAAAGACCCGCTCCCCGTGGCGGAGCATATTGTTGGGGATGAGCAGCCGCTTCCCCAGATCTTTTCCCCGCAGCTGGCCGATCAGATCGCCTCCGGTGACCAGCCCGGCCACCGTGATGGTCTCCCCGAAGAAGTCGTTGCGGATGGCGTAGACGTCCCCTTTTATTTTATCACATTTTTCCCGGGCCCGTTCTAACAATTCCGTTAAGAATGGGGCGGCGGACACTCCCGTGGCGATGGAGAAGGGGACGGCCCCCGCCATCTCCTCCTCATCCATCAGCTCCAGGGCCCGGCCGAACTCGGCCATCAGCAGGGTGAGCATCCCCACCCCGTTGTCCAGCTGGGTAAAGTCCTCAAAGTAGTCCTCCGGGGGCAGGTCCCGGCCGGCCAGCAGATAGAATTCGTCGGAGCACCACACCAGCCGGGTGCCCTTCTTCTCCAGGTGCCTTTGGGCGAAGGATTCCACCTGGTCCACCAGGGCGGCGGCAGAGGCCCGGTCATAGCCCTTCAGGGGGTAGAGCCCCTCCCGGTACTTTGTCAGACCCACCGGCACCACCGAGATGCTGTTCACCGACGGATACATGGCGGCCAGGTCATGGAGGGTCCTGTCCAGGGCGGGGCCGTCGTTGATGCCGGGGCAGGAGACGATCTGGCAGTTCATGGTGATGTGGTTTTGGGCAAAGCGCTCCATGATGTCGACGCCCTCCCCCGCCCGCCTGTTCTTCAGCATCTCGCACCGCAGCGCCCGGTCGGTGGTGTGGACCGACACGTTGATGGGTGAGATGCGCAGGTCGATGATCCGCTGCACCTCCCGCTGGGACAGGTTGGTGAGGGTGAGGTAGTTGCCCATGAGGAAGGAGAGCCGGGCGTCGTCGTCCTTGAAATAGAGGGAGGGACGCATCCCCGGGGGCATCTGGTCCACAAAGCAGAAGATGCAGTTGTTGGCGCAGGAGCGGGCCCGATCCATGAGGTAGGTCTCAAACTCCAGCCCCAGGTCCTCCCCCTCCCCCTTGCGGATGCGGAGGGTGCGCTCCGAGCCGTCCTTCTCCCGCAGGCGCAGCTCCAGACGGGGGTCGTAGCTGTAGAATTTATAGTCCAACACGTCGGCCACCGGGTGGCCGTTGATGTGGGTCAGGGTCTCCCCCGGCCGCACCCCGGCCCGGTGGGCGGGACTCCTCGGGTCCACCGACCGGATCACCGTCAGGCTCAAAAACGCTCCCCCTCTCTGCGTGTTCGAGTTATTGTACAACAGCCGGCGGCATATTGCAAGGAAAACCCGCCTTTTCCCGCCGCCGGGCGCGGAAAAGCCGGCCGCAAGCCGGCCGGCTTTCTGTCTGCTGCATTAGAATTTCCAGTCGGCGGGGTCGCTGGAGAGCTGGTAGTTGTCCACATAGTCCCACTCCCCCGTCCGGGTGTCGTACTGCACCGGCGGGGCGTCCTCATACACCCGCTGGCGGCTGTACCCGTCGGTGTACACCGCCGCCTCGCTGTAGAGATACCCCGGCTCCAGGTCCACCTCCTCCGGGAGGTCCCAGGTCCATCGGATCATCGGCGTTCCGTTCACCAGAACCTCCCGCTCCCGGGGGGTATACCACGCCACCAGCTCCCGGTCCCGAAACAGGCCCACCCGGAGCTGGTCCACCGGCACCGGGACATCCAATGCCACGTTGTCAACATCCACCCCCGGATATTGCTCCGGGTCCAGCACCCCATCCTCGACGGTGGCGCGCCACAGGCCCCCGTGTATGTACAGGTCGGGGAAGGTGTCCGCATAAAGGGAACGATAGTCCTCCAGCCACTGGGTCTGGCGCTGGTCTCCCTGGAGAAAGACCACCGACAGGCTGATGTCGTCGGTGAGAGGGCAGGTGACCTCCCCGGAGAAGTCCATCGCCTCCCCCGGCTCCACCGGCGCCTCCACCCGCTCGCCGCCGCTCTCGGCCACCAGCAGGGCGGTCATCCCCTCCGCATAGGTCCGGGGCACCGCCCGGATGGAGAAGGTGGCGGTGTTGGCCGCCAGGTCGGTGGAGACCAGCTGAGTGGACCACTCCGCCGTCAGCTCGTTCTGGCTCTTTAAAATGTCCTCCACCCGGCCGGTGATGGAGCTGATCTGGCTGTTCACCTGACTGCTCACCTGCTGGATGGAGTTCTGCAGGCTGCCGTAGTCCCGGCTCAGCCCCTCCAGCCGGGCGGACAGGCTGTACAGTCCGGCGGCCAGACACACCGCCGCCGCGGCCAGGGCGAGCTTCAAAATCCGCCTGCGCCGCTTGGACATGGGCCGGGGCTGGGCGGCCAGATAGCGGGAGACAATCTCCTCCACCATGGCCAGCTGCTCCCCGGTCAGCTCCCCGGCGGGGGACTCCCCCTCCTGTCCCTCCGGCGGCTCCTCCACCCCCAGCAGCCAGCCCACTGTCACTGAGAAAACCCGGCTCAGCGCCACCAGCTTTTCAATCTCCGGCAGGGAGGCGTCCGATTCCCACTTGTAGATGGCCTGCCGGGACACCCCCAGCTGCTCTCCCAGGGCTTCCTGGGACAGGCCCAGCTCTTTCCGCTTCTGCGCGATCCGCTGTCCCAACGTCATGGCTGACCGCCTCCTTTCTGCCCCCAGCATACCACCCGGCGGCCCCCTCCGGCCACCAACCGGGGGTGTTTTTTTGTCAACCAGCGGGTTACATCAGGGAGGAACGGCCCGTCAGTCCCGGCTCTCCCCCGCCCGGTCGGCCTGAATCAGCAGCTTCAGGGCTTCCACCCCCACCTGGATGGCGGCGGAGGTGTCGTGGGACTCCTTCTGGTCCAGGCCGGCCTTCTCCCGCTCCTGGTTCCAGATGACGTGGAACACGCTGCCGCAGCGCACGCCCCGGGCGGCGGCCACGGTGAACAGGGCGGCCGACTCCATCTCGCTGGCCAGCACCCCCAGGCGCTTCCAGGCTTCCCACTTCTGCTCCAGCTCATAGGACACGGGCATCCGGCCGGGGGAGTGCTGGCCGTAGAAGGAATCCTTGCACTGGACCACCCCGGCATACCAGGACTTGCCCAGCTGCTCCGAAGCCCGGACCAGGGCGGACAGCACATGATAGTCCGGGACGGCTGGGTACTCCAGGGGGGCGTACTCCCGGCTGGTGCCCTCCATCCGCACCGCTCCGGTGGCCACCACCACGTCGCCGCTCTGGACCTCCAGCTTGATGCCCCCGCAGGTGCCCACCCGGACGAAGGTGTGGGCGCCCAGGTTGCACAGTTCCTCCATGGCGATGGCCGCCGATGGCCCGCCGATGCCGGTGGACACCACGCTCACCGGCTCGCCCAGCAGCGTTCCGGTGTAGGTCACATATTCCCGGTTGGTTTGGACGTGGACCGGATTGTCAAACCAGGCCGCGATAGCCTGGCACCGCCCCGGGTCGCCGGGGAGGATACAGTATTTCCCCACCTGGCCGGGGGCGCACTGAATATGAAACTGTACATGCCTGTCCTGCTCGTTCATAGAAAAGCCTCCTGTTTCCGCGCCGCAGGCGCTTTTTTTCATTATACTTCCCACACGGCGGAGGAGGCAAGTACAATGTCCTCTTGGGCGCTATTTTCTGCAGGAGAGCGGAGCATTTTCCGGCCAAACGGCGTTGGTTTTGCTGTGTGTGCAGGGGCGGTCCTTGGCCGCCTGCGGGCCGATGGCGGCATCGGCCCCTGCGAAAGGGCGCACACCAACCACCGCCCACGGTGGCCGTTCACCACCCAAGGTGTATATTCGGCAGCTCAGGCGCATCTTATCTTGTAGAAGCACCTGTCCCGTCTATTGAGGAGAACGGCAGTGATAATGTTTGCATACCCTTCCTGAGGGCACCGCGCCGGACGCAACTGCCGGGGCACCCCTTCTACACTCCCGTAAAATAGGGGCCTGGGGGGAATGGCTCCTGAAAGACCAAGGCGGCAGCCGCAGGTCTTTCCCAAAAGCCATTCCCTCCAGCGGCGTTTTGCCTACTTTGCCGCTGTAGGCAAAGTAGGTCGCCGCTGCAGC
>CAJFVL010000039.1 GCA_904420465.1 uncultured Clostridium sp. | reverse complement strand
TGAAAAGACCGTGCTGCTGGATACAGTGGACCGGTCTGTTCAGACCCAGTTTTTTGAAAATCTGGAGCATGCCCTGGGGGGCCGCCCCCTGGACTATGTCTTTGTCCACCACATGGAGCCTGACCACGCCGCCACGCTGGGCGATTTGATGCTCCGCCACCCGGAGGCCGCCATTGTGTGCAACGGCAAGGCGGTCAACATGATCCGCCAGTTCCACTGCACCGACCCCAAGGGGGCCATCCTGGTCAAAGAAGGGGACACCCTGTGCACCGGACGGCACACCTTCACCTTTATAAATGCCCCCATGGTCCACTGGCCCGAGGTGGTGGTCAGCTATGACCAGACTGACAAGATTCTCTTCTCCGCCGACGCCTTCGGCACCTTCGGCGCCCTGAACGGCATCCTTTTTGCCGACGAGGTGGACTTCTCCCGGGACTGGATGGACGAGGCCCGGCGGTACTACACCAACATCGTGGGCAAATACGGCCCTCAGGTCACCGCCCTGCTGAACAAAGCCGCCGGTCTGGATATTCAGATGATCTGCCCCCTCCACGGCCCGGTGTGGCGGAAGGATCTGGGCATCATTTTGGAAAAGTACGCCAAGTGGGCCGCTTACGAGCCCGAGGTCCAGGGGGTGCTCATCCCCTTCGCCTCCATCTACGGGGGCACCGAGACGGCGGCCAACATTCTGGCCTGCCGGCTGGCCGAGCTGGGCATCAAGGTGGACATGTACGACGTTTCAGTGACCCACTACTCCTATGTGCTCGCCGAATGCTTCAAGTACAGCCACATTGTCTTTGCCGCCCCCACCTTCAACAACGGGCTGTTTGACACCATGGAGCATCTGATGCGGGATCTGGCCCACCACAACCTGCAGAACCGGAAGGTAGCCCTGATCCAGAACGGCTCCTGGGCCCCCGCCAGCGGCAAGCTGATGGGCCAGCTGCTGGGCGAGATGAAGAACATGGAGCTGCTGGAGCCCTCCGTCACCCTGAAGTCCGCCCTGGCCCCCGGCCAGGAGGCGGAGCTGGAGGCTCTGGCCAGGGTGCTGGCCGACTCCGTTCAGGGGAAGCAGGCCGCCGCTCCCGAGGGGGAGCAGAAGGCGGGCAAGCCCCGGGGCTTTGTGTGCAGGATCTGCGGCTTCATCCTGGAGAGCGACACCCTGCCTGACGATTTCGTCTGCCCCATCTGCCGCCGTCCCGCCAGCGACTTCGAGCCTCTGGCCTGACGCGGCGCTTCCGCACCATGCGGTACATTCTGCAGAAAGGAGGACCAAACCGTGAAATATGTGTGTGACCTGTGCGGCTTCATCTATGACGAGGCCGCCGGCATCCCCGACGAGGGCATCGCCCCCGGCACCAAGTGGGCCGACGTGCCCGAGGACTGGGTGTGCCCCCTGTGCGGCGCGGACAAGAGCCAGTTCTCCCCTGAGGCATAAAAACAAAAAACCTTGGCCCGGCAGCCTGCCGCGCCAAGGTTTTTTCGTTGTTTTTCTCATTTCCCATGGAGCAGCGCGGCATGCAGGGTATTCTGCAGCAGCATGGCCCGGGTCATGGGGCCCACTCCGCCCGGGACAGGGGTCAGGCAGGAGGCCCGCTCCGCCGCCTGGTCAAAGACCACGTCGCCGCACAGGCGGCCCGCGCCGTCCCGGTTCACCGCCACGTCGATCACCACGGCCCCCTCCTTCACCATGTCCCCCGTAATCAGCCCGGCCTCGCCGGCGGCGGAAACCAGGATATCCGCCTGGAGACATTCCCCTTTCAGGTCGGGAGTTTGGGTGTGGCAGATGGCCACCGTGGCGTCGGCCTGCAGCATCAGCAGGGCCAGGGGCTTTCCCACAATGTTGGACCTGCCCACAATGACACACCGCCTGCCCGCCGGGCTGACGCCGTACTCCTCCAGCAGGCGCATCACCCCGGCCGGGGTGCACGGACGGAAGGCGGGACTTCCCACCGTCAGCAGTCCCATATTATAAGGATGAAAGCAGTCCACATCCTTGTCCGGCTTCACCGCCCACAGCAGCTCCCGGGCATCCAGGTGGCCGGGCATGGGCTGCTCAATCAGGATGCCGTCAATCTCCTCCCGGCCGTTGAGCACCCCGATCAGCTCCAGCAGCTCTCTCTGGCCGGTCCGGGCAGGCAGAACATACTCCTCGCTGTAAAAGCCGCACTGGGCGCAGTCCCGCCGCTTCCCGTCGGCATAGACCCGGGAGGCCGGGTCATCCCCCACCAGCACCACCGCCAGTCCGGGGCGCCGCGCCATTTCCGCCGCCCGGGTCCGAACCTCCTCCTTCACCTTGGCCGCCAGGGCCTTTCCATCCATCCGTACCGCGGCCATGGCTACCTTTTCTCCTCCGTGTCCCGCTCCTCCTCCGGCGTCCCGCCGGTCTGGTCAGAAGGGGCATCCTCCGCCGGGGAGCTGCCGGCCTGCCGCTCCTCCCCGGCCGCCCGCTCCGCGGCCAGCCGGTTGACATAGAGCCTCTCCGGACCGCCGCTTCTGCTCATCAGCCACAGCAGCACCGCTCCCGCCGCCAGGGCGGACACCGCCGCCAGCAGCTGGGAGGTGCGGATGGGGACGCCGAACAGCTCCAGTCCGAAAAAGTAGAGGCTGTCCGTGCGCAGGCCCTCGATCCAGGCCCGGCCGATTCCATACCAGAACACATAGAACAGGAAGCACTGGCCGTCAAACCGCCGCTTCTTCCCCATGAAATAGACCATGATCAGGCCGGCGAAGTTCCACGCCGACTCATAGAAGAAGGTGGGATGTACGCCCAGGGTTCCCGACAGCACCGCCTGATAGCCCGCCTGGTCCACATATCCCTGGGTAAACAGCTCCCGGGCGATGGAGTCGGAGCACATCCGCCAGGGCAGGTCGGTAGGCCCACCGTAGGCCTCCACATTCATGAAATTGCCCCACCGGCCGATGAGCTGGCCGATGAACATGCCGTGGACCCCCAGGTCGGCGAAGGCCATAAAGCTCAGCTTGCGCACATGGCAGAAAATCAGCAGCACAATGGCTGACGAGATAATGGCCCCATAGATGGCCAGTCCCCCGTCTCCATAGTTGAGAATCCTCCCCCAGTTCAGGGAGCCGTCCTCATTCTGAAAGAGGCTCAGATTAAAGATGACATAGTAGGCCCGGATGGCCACCAGGGCGGCGGGCACCGCGAAGATCATCAGGTCGATGATCTGGTCGGAATTCACCCCAAAGCGGGGGGCCCACCGGGAGCACAGCACCACCGCCAGGATCAGCCCGAAGGTGATGATGACGCCGTACCAGTAGATGGGCCGCCCCAGAATCACAATGGCCACCCGGTTCAGGGTAAACTCCAGCCCCAGGCCGGGAAAGGAGACCAGATGGACCATCTCATCTCCCGGCAGGGAGATGAGGTTCTGAAGAAATTCCATTACGATTTTCTCTCCCCCTTGGGCCAGATCACCGACAGGGCGGTGCGCTCCCCGGTCACCCAGCGGGCGATCAGCCCCTCCGCCTCCTCCTTGGTGATGGCGTTGAACAGCCCGGCAAAGCCCAGATAGTCCGCCCCGGCAAAGAAGGACTGGGCCTGCCCGATGCACAGGTTCTCAAAGGAGTTGAGGGAGCGGACCTTGCCCCCGTACACGCCCTTTTTGATCCGCTGCCACAGCTTCCCGTCGATCCCCTCCCGGCCGATGCGGGCGGCCTCGCCCGCCACCGCGTCCCGGACGGCAAAGGGGTCCTTGGACTCCCCGCCGGCACACAAAAAGGCGCAGCCGGGGTAGGCGTCATATCCGTAGGAGAAGCCCTGATTGATCAGACCCTCCCGGTACAGCTTGGCGTACAGGGGGCTGGAGCTGCCCAGCAGGCACTCCAGGGCCAGCTCGCCCACCAGCTGCTGGCGCTGGCCGCCCTCCCCCCGCTGGGGGGCGTCCCCCTTCCAGCCCAGCTGGAAGATGGGGGTGGATACCGCCATCTCCTTCTCCGTCACACTGCGGGCGGCGCGGTCCGCCTCCCGCGCTCCGTAATCCTTTTGGGCAATGGGGCCGGCCTCCCCGGGCAGGATTTCCCGGGCAACCGCGCAGATATGCTCCGGGTCCACATTGCCCGCCACGCACAGCACCATGTTGGCCGGGTCGTAAAAGGCCTTGTGGCAGGCGTACAGGGTATCCGCCGTGATGTGGGAGATGGACTCCACGCTGCCCGCCACGTTCACCCGGATGGGGTGGGTCTTATACAGGGCCTCCATCAGGGCGATATAGACCTCCCAGTCGGGGCTGTCCTCGTACATGCGGATCTCCTGGCCGATGATGCCCTGCTCCTTATCCACGCTCTCCTGGGTGAACCAGGGGATGGAGACAAAGGAGAGGAGGATGCGCAGATTCTCCTCAAATTTCTCGGTGGACTCGAAGTAATAGCCGGTGATGGCGTTGCTGGTAAAGGCGTTGGGACTGGCTCCGTTGGCGGCCAGCTCCTGGAGGGCGTTTCCCTCCTTTGTGTCGAACATCTTGTGCTCCAGGAAGTGAGCCACTCCGGCGGGGGTGTCATGCCACTCCCCGTCCAGGCAGAAGCGCATGTCCATGCCGCCGTAGTTGGTGGCGAAAAAGGCATAGCCCTTTTGATACTCCGGCTTGGGAAATACAAATACATTCAGGCCATTTTCCAGCTTCTCCCGGTACATGGTCTCCCCCACCTGGGCAAATTCCAGCTTTTCCATGGCTTATGCCCCCTTTCCCTTCAGGAAATAGATGGTATCCAGCTCCATCCTCCGCGCAATCTCCGCCACCTGGTCCCGGGTAACGGACTCGAATTGGCCGGCCAGCTCGGGAATGGCGGTATCCAGCCCGGCCGCCGCCTGGCCCAGCCAGAACTCCTCCTGCCGCCCCTGGTCGTCCAGGGTGGACAGGTGTCCGCTGATGAGGGTGCGCCGGGCCCCTTCCAGCTCCCAGTCCTCGATCTCGCCCCGGCGCACCGCCTCCAGCTGGGCAAGAATCTCATCCCGGGCGGTCTCATATTTGTCAAATTCGATGCCGGAGGAGACCAGCATCAGCCCCTTCATCTTCTCCAGGGTGGAGCTGGCGTAATAGCACAGAGACAGCTTCTCCCGCACGTTTAAAAACAGCTTGGACAGGGTGGTGCCCCCAAACACGGCGCTGCACATGGCCAGGGCCGGGTAGTCCTCCTCCCAGCAGGTGACGCCGCCGGTGCGGAAGCCCAGGGCCAGCTTGCCCTGGGTCACGTCCATGGCCTCCTCCACCACCCGGGGCTCCGGCCCGGCATGGAGGCGCACCTCGCAGTCTAGGTCCAGCCGGTCCCGGCTGACGGGAAGGCCGGCCAGGGCAGAGCGCAGCGCCGCCTCCACCCGGTCAGGATGGGCGGAGCCGCAGTAATAGACCTCCACAGCCGCAGTGCGAAGCAGCTCCTGATACCGCTGCCACAGGGACTGTGGGGTAATGGCCGCGGCGCGGATCTCGTCTCCCAGCTTGTCCACGCCGAAGGCCTCCTCCCGGCACATCTCCTGAGTCAGGCGCTGGACGGCATAGGTGCGCTTATCGTTGATCTGGGCACGGATGCGGTCCACCAGGTTCTGGCGTTCTCCGGCCGTATAGTCGGCGCGGAAGGCCCCGTCCTGGGTGCAGGGCTTGAGCAGTAGCTCCCCCAGCAGGCCGGCGGCGGACTCCAGAATCTTCTCCCCGCCCAGGGTGTAGGCATCGTCCAGAAAGCTGGCCACAAAGCCCACACACTGGGTCTCGCCCTTTTTGCGCACGGCAGGCTCGACGGCCCCGCCGTACAGCTCGTCCAGCGCGGCGGACAGGGACTCCAGATCCGGATGGACCGCGGTCCCCCGGCGCAGCACGGCCGGCACAAGGGCGTTGGCCGCCGCCGTCTCCGGGTCCAGGGGGGACATCAGGGTAAGGGACAGGTAAGAGCTTTTGAACTTGTTGGTGTGGACTGCCCTCAGCCACACCCCCGGGAACAGCTCCCGGCGCGTTATTTCTGTCATAAACAAGATTCCCTTTCTGAAGGCGTCCGCGGGCGCTCCCGCGTCCCCTTCCAAATCACGGCATTTCAGCGAAGCTATCATACCACGACAGGCCGTCAAAAGTAAAGCGATTCCGTCAAATGGGGCCAGGAAGGGCCGGTTCTTCCAGTTTTCCTCCCCCGCTATGGGAATATACCCAAAGAAGAGCGCGCTTCATGTGAAGGAATTCGGCTTGACAAATGGTCCCAAATGTGGTAATATCCCTTTTGTAAAGTTTTTCACCTTTACATTTTCTGAAAGGGAGGTCGGCGCTCCATGAAAAATCAGGCCTATCGCATGGCCATGCTCTTCGATTTTTACGGCGATGTACTGACCGACCGGCAGAAGGAATTTTATGACCTCTACTACAACGAGGACCTGTCCCTGGGGGAGATTGCGGAGAATTACGGCATTACCCGCCAGGGGGTGCGGGACGTGATCGTCCGGGCGGAGGCCATCCTCACCGACCTGGAGGACAAGACCGGGCTCATCAAGCGCTTTCACACCATGCGGCAGCAGCTGGAGCAGGTTCAAAGGGACGCCCGCCGTCTGACTGAGCTGTCGGAGCGGTACGATGACCCGGAGCTGGAGACCCTGTCCCGCCGTATTCTGGACACCACGGATGTTCTGCTGAAGGAGTAACCCATGGCATTTGAAGGATTGACCGAAAAGCTCTCCGCCGCCTTCAAGCGGCTGCGGGGCAAGGGGCGGCTGTCCGAGGCCGACGTGAAGGAGGCCATGCGGGAGATCCGCCTGGCCCTGCTGGAGGCCGACGTCAGCTACAAGGTGGTCAAGCAGTTTGTGGCCCAGGTCACCGAAAAGGCGGTGGGGTCCGACGTGCTGGAGGCCCTCTCCCCCGCCCAGCAGATTGTCAAGATCGTCAACCAGGAACTCACCGACCTGATGGGCGGCTCCAGCACCAAGCTGACCATCTCCTCCAAGCCCCCCACTGTGGTGATGATGGTGGGCCTCCAGGGCGCGGGCAAGACCACCAACGCCGCCAAGCTGGCCGGCCTGATGAAGCGCAAGGAGGGCAAGCGTCCCCTGCTGGCCGCCTGCGACATCTACCGCCCCGCCGCCATCAAGCAGCTGGAGGTGGTGGGCGAGCAGCTGGGAATCCCCGTCTTTCAGATGGGCCAGGCCGACCCGGTGGACATCGCCAAAGCTGCGGTGGAACACGCCGTCAAGCACGGCAGCGACATGGTCTTTCTGGACACCGCCGGCCGCCTCCATGTGGACGAGGCCCTGATGGACGAGCTGCGCCGCATCAGGGAGGCGGTGCAGCCCACCGAGATCCTGCTGGTGGTGGACGCCATGATCGGCCAGGACGCGGTGAACGCGGCCAAGGCCTTCGACGACGCCCTGGACATCGACGGAGTGGTGCTCACCAAGCTGGACGGCGACGCCCGGGGCGGCGCTGCCCTCTCCATCCGCGCGGTCACCGGAAAGCCCATCAAGTTCGTGGGCATGGGAGAGAAGCTGGACCAGATCGAGGTCTTTCATCCCGACCGCATGGCCAGCCGCATCCTGGGCATGGGGGACGTGCTCTCCCTCATCGAGAAGGCGGAGCAGAGCTTCGACCAGAAAAAGGCCCAGGAGCTCCAGGAGAAGCTGCGCAGGAACAAGCTGACCCTCACCGACTTCTACGACCAGATGGTGCAGCTGAAAAACATGGGCTCTCTCTCCGATATCGCGGGAATGCTTCCCGGCGTCAAGGCCTCCGACCTGGAGGGGGTCTCCATGGACAGCAAGCTGCTTCAGCGGATGGAGGCCATCATCCTGTCCATGACCCCCTACGAGCGGGAAAATCCCGGCGTCCTCAACTCCAGCCGGAAAAAGCGCATCGCTGCCGGCTCGGGTACCCAGGTGGTGGACGTCAACCGGCTGCTCAAGCAGTTTGAGATGCTTCAGACCATGACCCGCCAGTTCTCCGGCGGAAAGCTGCCCCGGAACATGCGCAAGCTGATGGGGAAAAAGGGCGGCATGATGCCCGGCATGGGCGGGAGCGGGATGCGCTTTCCCTTCTGATTTCCCCGTTCCCCCGCGATCAGGCTGGATAAGCGCCCTGCGCGCTTTCCATATATCAACGTTATTTCATTTGGAGGTGAATATAAATGGTTAAAATCAGACTGCGCCGCATGGGCGCCAAGAAGGCCCCCTTCTATCGCATCGTGGTGGCCGACTCCCGCTATCCCCGTGACGGCCGTTTCATCGAGGAGATCGGCACCTACAACCCTGTGGTCAACCCCGCCGAGCTGAAGGTGGACGTGGACCGGGCCCAGGCCTGGATCAAGACCGGCGCTCAGCCCACCGAGACCGTCCGTGACCTGCTGAAAAAGGCCGGCGCTCTGTAAGGCTGGGAGGTTTTACACACGATGAAAGAGCTTCTCACCTATATCGCCCAGAATCTGGTGGACCACCCTGATCAGGTGTCGGTCACCGAGAGTCAGGGCGATGGCGAAACCGTTCTGGAGCTTCGGGTCGCTCCCGAGGACATGGGCAAGGTGATCGGCCGGCAGGGCCGTATCGCCAAGGAGATCCGTGTCCTGGTGCGCTCCCTGGCCCAGCGCTCCGGCAGGCGGGTCTCTGTGGAGATCGTAGACTGACAAGAAAAAGGCGCAGGCTTTCCCTGCGCCTTTGCCTTATCCCACCCCATCGGAAGGAGGGTTTCCATGCTGCAGAAGTATCTGGAGGTCGGCAAGGTCACCGCGCCCCATGGCGTCATGGGAGAGGTGCGGGTTCAGCCCTGGGCCGACTCCCCCCAGTTCCTGTGCGGCTTTTCCACGCTCTATGTAGACCAGACCCACTGGCCCATCCAGGTGGAGCGGGCCCGGGTCCACAAAAACATGGCCATACTGAAATTCCATGGCGTTACCGACGTGCCCAGCGCCCTGGCCATGCGCAACGCCATATTATACATTGACCGGGACGATGTCAAGCTGCCCGAGGGCAGCTTCTTCCTGGCCGACATCATGGGTCTGGAGGTGCGGGAGGAGGACACCGGCAAGGTGCTGGGCAGGGTGGATGACATTCTCACCCTGCCCGCCAACAACGTGTATGTCGTACGCGGGGGCGAGCGGGAGATCATGATCCCCGCCGTGCCTCAGTTTGTCCGGCAGGTTGACCTGGAAAACGGCTTTCTGCTGGTCCATCTTATCGAGGGGCTGTGACGGCAAAGTCTGTCTCTCCCCGGGAAAGGAGGGGATTGTATGCGATATGAGTGGAAGGGCTGGCTCCGCCTGGGGGTCACTCTGTTTGTCCTGTACCTGGCGGTTCACTACTGGGGCGCCCTGTCCAATCTGGCCCTGCTGGCCCTGGGGGCCGGCTTCCCCCTGCTGGTGGGGGCCGCCATCGCCTATGCGGTCAATATTCTGATGAGCTTTTATGAGCGGATTCTGCTTCCCAGCGCAGCCCGTCCCAGGGTACGCCTGCTGTGCCGCGTTGTCTGCCTGATGCTGGCCTATGCCAGTCTGATCGCCATCATTTTCCTCATTGTCCGGATGATTATCCCCGAGCTGATGCTGTCGGTCAGCCTGCTGATCGAGGAGACCGTTCCCCTCCTGCGGGAGCTGGGCATCCTGCTCAACCAGAACGTGAATCTGAATCAGCTTCTGGCCTCCGCCGGCATTTCCCTCACTGACGGCAGCATCAACTGGCGGGAGGTGGTCACCGATGTGGTCAACCTGCTGGTGGCTGGGCTGGGCGGCGTGATGGGTTCCATGTTCACGCTGATCTCCGCTGTTATCTCCACCGCGTTCACCCTGTTTATCAGCGTCATCTTCTCCATTTACCTGCTGCTGGGCAAGGAGCGGCTGGGCCGGCAGATCGACCTGGTGCTGCGCACCTATCTGAAGCGCTCCTGGCACGACAGGCTGATCTTCTTTCTCCAGACCCTCAACACCTGCTTCCACCGCTTTGTGGTGGGGCAGTGCACCGAGGCGGTCATCCTGGGCCTGCTGTGCATCGCCGGCATGACCCTGTTCCGCTTCCCCTACGCCTCCATGGTGGGCACCCTCATCGGCTTTACCGCTCTGATCCCGGTGGCCGGAGCCTATATCGGCGCGGGGGTGGGCGCCTTTATGATCTTCACCGTCAATCCGGTTCAGGCACTGCTGTTTCTGGTGTTTATTGTGGTCCTCCAGCAGCTGGAGGGCAACCTGATCTACCCCAAGGTGGTGGGCTCCTCCATCGGCCTGCCCGGCATCTGGGTGCTGGCCGCCGTCACCGTGGGCGGCGGCATTATGGGCATCTTCGGCATGCTGCTGGCTGTCCCCCTGGCTGCCACCCTGTACCAGATCATCCGTTTCGACGTGGGACGGCGCAACCAGCCCCCCTCCCCGCCGCCCTCTCAGGAGATTTCCCCGGCGGAGCAGGACCCGCCGCCTCCCCAGGATGGGACTCATGAAACGAAGTCCTGATTTTCAGCAAACAAGCGCAGCCGGCGGGCCGCAGAAATGCGGTCCGCCCTGCTGGTACAATTTTCTCACATTCTCCGTCCTCCGGGACGGCCACAGGAGAGATTCCATGAAACTGAAGCGACATGCCGCCCTCGCCGCCGCCCTGTCCCTGACCCTGCTGCTGGGGGCCTGCTCCTCCCCCTCCGGCTCCCAGCCGGAGGACGCGGAGGCTGTCTCCACCTCCCAGCCGGACGCCTCCTCCCAGGTGGAGCAGGCGGGCATTCTGAGCGCCTTCTCCACCACCGACCTGGAGGGGAACGAGCTGGACCAGTCCATGCTGGAGGACTACAGTCTGACCATGGTCAACGTGTGGGCCACCTACTGCACCCCCTGCCTGAGCGAGATGCCCGCCCTGGGGGAGCTGGCGGAGGAGTACCGGGATCAGGGGGTGCAGATTGTGGGGCTGGTCTCCGACGTGCTCAACTCCGACGGCTCTTACAGTGAGGAGCAGCTGGACACCGCCCGGGACATCGTGGCCGAGACGGGGGCGGACTACCCCCACCTCCTCCCCTCCCAGGACCTGTACGGCCTGCTCTCCCAGATCTACGGGGTGCCCACCACCTTCTTTGTGGACAGTCAGGGCCGCCAGGTGGGCAGCGCCTATGTCACCGCCATGGAGAAGGAGGACTGGGTCCAGGTCATCGACGGTGTGATGGAGGAGGCGGGTCTGTGAGCTTTCTGCGGGAAAACGGGCCGGCCCTCCTGCTGCTGGCCCTGGGGCTGGCCTTCCTGATCTTTGGCCTGGCACGGGGCGAGGGGGAGATCGTCTTTCGCAAGGCGGTCAACATCTGTCTGGAGTGTATCGGCCTTGGGTAAGCGGATCTCTCCCCTCCGGCGGTGGGTGCGCACCTGGGTGCAGCTGGGGGTGGCCGCCCTCACCAACGGCTACGCCGCCGGCTTCCTCCAGGGGGCCATCTACCGGGGACCCTCCAAGCTGGTGTGCGTCCCGGGGCTGAACTGCTACTCCTGCCCCGGCGCCCTGGGGTCCTGTCCCATCGGCGCTCTTCAGGCGGTGCTCACCAGCCGGGGCCACAGCTTCTCTTTCTATGTGGCGGGCTTCCTGTTGCTGGTGGGAGCGGCGGCGGGGCGGCTGGTGTGCGGCTGGCTGTGTCCCTTCGGCCTGGTCCAGGACCTGCTGCACAAGATTCCCGTCCCCAAAAAGCTGTCCCGCCTCCCCGGGGACAGGGTGCTGCGGTATCTCAAATATGTCATCCTGGCCGGCTTTGTGGTGGTCCTCCCTCTCACCGTGCTGGACATCGTGGGCCAGGGTCAGCCCTGGTTCTGCAAATACATCTGTCCATCGGGCACCCTGTTTGCCGGACTCCCCCTCATCGGGACCAATCCCGCCCTGCGGGGGGCGCTGGGCTGGCTGTTCACCTGGAAGGCGGCCGTCCTGCTGGTGCTGGTGGTGCTCTCCCTGTTCGTCTACCGGCCCTTCTGCCGCTACCTCTGTCCCCTGGGGGCTGTCTACGGGCTGTTCAACCCGGTGGCCCTCTACCGCTTCCGCATCGACAAAACCCGCTGCACCGGCTGCGGAGCCTGTCAGCGGGCCTGCAAGCTCTCCATCCCCGTCTATCAGGTTCCCAACAGCACGGAGTGCATCCGCTGCGGCGACTGCCGCCGGATCTGCCCCGAGGAGGCCATCTCCATCCGCTCCCTGGCCGCCCAGGCCGTCCGCGCCGGGTCCCAATAGAGACCGAAAACCCCCGCCGGAAATCCGGCGGGGGTCTCTGCTTCTGCGGGGTTTGCGCTCAATAGGCCCGGGTCATGCCGCCGTCCAGCAGAATGGTCTGGCCGGAGATATAGGTGTTGGCCTCCGAGCACAGGAAGGCGGCCAGACGGCCATACTCGTCGGGGGTGCCGTAGCGGCCCAGGGGGAAGGACTTCAGGTCCTGCTTCTCGTACTCCTCCACGGAGATGCCGGCCTTCTCGGCCCGCATGGCGTTCAGGTTGGTGATGCGGGCGGTGCCGATGCGGCCGGGACCGATGACATTGATGAGGATCTTGTCCTTGCCCAGCTCGGAGGACAGGGTCTTGCTCATGCCCACCACGCCCATGCGCATGGTGTTGGACAGAATCAGGTTGTCCAGGCAGTCCTTCACCGAGGAGCTGGTGGAGTTGACGATCCGGCCGCCGCCCAGCCGGCGCATGGAGGGCAGGCAGGCCCGGATGGTGCGCACATAGGACAGCAGGCACAGGTCAAAGGCGGCGGTCCAGGCCGCGTCGTCAAAGGAGTCGAAGGGACCGGGCTTGGGACCGGGGCACATATTCACCAGGGCCCAGATGTCGCCCAGGGTGTCCACGGTGTGGTCCACCAGCTTCTGAATGTCCTCGGCGGAGTTCACGTCGCACAGGAAAGCCTCGGGGCGGTTGCCCGTCTCCTTCTCAATTTCATCCTGGGCGGCGTACAGCTGATCCTTGAACGCCTCGGCGGTGCAGATCATCACCTTGGCGCCCTCCCGGGCCACCTCGGTGGCGATGCCTTTGCCCAGTCCGGCGGCAGATGCCATGCACAGTACAACCTTACCCTTCAGTCCCAGATCCATAATAAAAAACCTCCTTAATCAAACATCTCAATCAATATTTTGTCTTGTCCCAGCCCTCAGCGCCCCACAGGGGCGCCGCCGCTGTCAGGCCTTCTCAGGGTGCAGCTTCAGGTCCACCACGGGGTTGACCAGGGGACGCATCTCAAAGCCGTTGGGGCCATAGATGCGGCACTCAGCCATATCTCCGTCCTTGATCTCAAAGGCGCGGGGCGTTCCGGTGGAGAGGATATCGCCGGCGTACCAGCCCTGAATGCTGCTGTGGAGAGAGACCAGGCGGGCGGGCTTGTGCATCATGTGCTCCACGGTGTTCTTGGCGTGGATCTGGCCGTTATGGACGGACTGAACCTCCAGAGCCAGCACGTCGGGCACCTCGTCGGGGGTAACCAGCTCAGGGCCGAAGGAGAAGAACGTGGGGAAGTTCTTCACAATGCACAGATAGCGGGGGTTGCCGCTGACATAGTCGTTGCCCTTCAGGATGGACTCCTCCGTCATGTCCAGAATGGTGGTATAGCCCACAATGGCGCTCTCCCAGTCCTCCTCGGACACATCCCGGCAGTCCCGGCCCATGATGATGCCCAGCTCCGCCTCGGCGGTGGTCTTTTGCGCCTCTTTCAGGGCGGGGGTGCAGATTTCATCTCCCGGTCCGATCAGGGTGTCCGCCATCTTGAAGAAGCTGCCGGGGAAGCCGGTAGGAGGAGCGTTTCCAATGTCTCCCGCGTGCTCGGCATAGTTCAGGCCGATGCCGAAAATCCGCCGGGGATTGCGGTACAGGGGGGCATACACCACCTGCTCCTGGGGCACCAGGCCGCGGATGGACTCCAGCTCAGCCTTGCCGCCGGCGTTGTACCAGTCGGTCAGTCCGGGAACCTGCCCCGCACAGATCAGCTCGTACATCTCCTCCTTCCAGGCGGTGCCCTTGGCGGCGTTTACCGCGGCGATGGGCATCACGCCCTTCTCCATGACGATGCCGGCAATCTCTTTGCCGCCCAGCTTGATGGTTGCAAGTCTCATAAAAGTTCCTCCTTATTTTACTCTTTACATTTTGGTCTGTCTTAAGTTCCGGCGGATCGCCGGCACATCACACCAGGCGTCCCACCGGCTCTCCTCCGGAGAGGTAGGCCACGATGTTCTCCGCTCCGATCTGGGACACCCGCATGGCGGCCTCCAGGGTCGTGGGGGCGTAATGGGGTGTGACAATCACGTTGTCCATCTGGAACAGGGGGCTGTCAGGAGAAACCGGCTCCGGGTCGGTGACGTCCAGACCGGCTCCGCCCAGCTTTCCGTTCTGGAGGGCCTCGATCAGCGCCTCCTCATCCACCAGGGGACCTCTGGCACAGTTGATCAGGATGGCGGTGGGCTTCATGGCGGCCAGGCGGTCCCGGTTCATGATCTTCCGGGTGCCGTCCACCAGAGAGCAGTGGAGAGAGACAAAATCGGACTGCCGCAGCAGCTCGTCCAGATCGGACACCAGCGTGACCCCCTCCGGAGCCTCTTTGACAAAGGGATCATAGGCCAGCACCTGCATCCCAAAGCCGAAGCGGCACATGTTGGCAAAGCGCGTTCCGATCTTGCCCAGCCCCACCACGCCGGCGGTCTTTCCGCTGAGCTCGATGCAGGGGGGGCTGTTTTTGGCGGCAAAGCCGATCTCCCGGTAGGCCCTGGAGACCGGGATGATCTTTTTTGCCAGGGACATCATCAGGGCAAAGGCGTGCTCTGCCACCGACAGCCCGTTGGCGTCCGGCGTAATGGTGACGGCAATGCCGGCCTCCTTACAGTAGTCCAGGTCGATGTTATCCACGCCCACACCGTGCTTGCTGACCATCTTCAGGTTCTTCCCGGTGGCCAGCAGCTCCCGGGGCAGGTCGATAATCCGGACAAATACCGCGTCCGCGTCCACAATCTCCCGGCGGATCACATCCATGTCGCGGTCCGCATAGACCACCTGGTGTCCCGCCTTTGTCAGGATTTCCGGCCCTACCGCATGTACCGTCTCAGTGATTAGAATTTTTGCCAATCTGATCCTTCCTTTCCCGCCATACACGGCGCCAGTCTTTCGTGTGGTTCTCAAATATGCAGCTCAGTGCTCCTGCCTATGCTGTAATCATACTCGCTGATCCGCTGATTTTCCAATACTTTAATGCGCATATCTACATAAGCAAATGCTTATGGCTATTGACGGCTCGCCGTCAATATAAGAAAATACTTATCTCGGTATTGATAACTTTGAAATTGACTTGACCCCCGTTCGTTAGTAATATAAGCATGAAAATGCACAGAGGTTACCAGAAAAAATCTGTGCATGTTTGATATGATCTGGCAAAGGGGGGGAAAAGGCATCGTTTTGATCCAGGCATTGTGCAGGATATTGTGCAGAAGGCGGACCGAACGATTCATTTTACTTTGGTCTTAGTATAATGTTTATGTAAAGAGGTTAATTTTTACATTTTATAAACATTGTACAAAAAACCATCTGTTTATATCCCTCTTGCCGGGGAAAACGATGAACAGATCAAAGACACAATCCGGGCCATTCGGCAGAGAGAGACACCGGATGGCCGCATCCGCAGCTTTATGCTGCGCGGCTCTGCCCCCGCGGGCGGCGCTGCACAGGGTGTCTGAATACGGCGCAGCAGACAGTATAAGCAAATGCCTGCTCCGGGCAAGCCGCCCCGGATGTTTTCCGTTCTCTGCTCCGCGGTTTCAGCGCACCACTACAAAAGGAGGGGTATTTTTGGAAATCGGAATTGGCGTATGGGCATTTGTAGTGTACCTCGCCGTGGTCATCATCTGGAACGCGGTCATCAAGCGCTCCATTACAGAGGCCATGCTGCTGGGCTTTCTTGTGGCAGCCGCCTTCGGCGGGCTGAACAACTACATCACTACCGTTACAACTGCCTTTTATACAGCCGCCACGGATGAGATTTTTGTTGCCACCATGATGTTCGTCTTTATGTCGGTCATCATGACCAAGACCGGGATCATCGGAGAGCTGATCGAGATCCTCAACTCCCTGATCGGCCGTCTGAAGGGCGGCCCCGGCTATGTGGCTGTGCTGGCCAGCGGCCTGCTGGGCCTGGTGTCCGGCAACTCCACCGCCAACGCCGCCACCGTGGGCACCATCACCATCCCCTGGCTGATCGAGACCGGCTGGCCGAAGGAAGTGGCCGCCACCATCACCGCCGGCAACGCCGGGTCCGGCCAGTCCTTCCCCGCCAGCTCGGCCATGTTCCTGATGCTGGGCATGGCGGAGGTGGCCGCCCTGGTCACCATCGACACCTTCTATGTGGCCATGCTCACCGCCGGACTGTGGTGCGTCCTCTACCGCCTGCTTGTCATCCGCTTCTATGTCAGCCGCTACCACATCCATGCCACCCCCAAGGACCAGATCCTGCCCCTGGGTGAGTCGCTGAAGAAAAACTGGCCCGCTCTGATGATGTTCGTCAGCATCATCGTTCCCCTGGTACTTACCCTCAGCCCTCTGTCTGCCGTGCTGGAGGGCATCGCCTCCTACGGTGAGGACGGCGTCGGCTCCATCAGCATCGTCATCTGGGTTCCCATCCTCATGAGCGTCATCGCCATCATCGAGGGCTGGAAGCGCCTGCCCCACAGCGTGGGCGGCTGGATCAGCCTGCTGAAGGAATCCCAGAGCAACTTCCTGGGCGTAGGCGGCGTGTTCCTGTTTGCCCTGGCCGGCAGCAGCGCCCTGTCCAACATCGGCTTCGGCGACGACCTGAGCGCGCTGCTCGCCGCTCTGGACCTGCCCAAGGTGGTCATGGTCTTTATCGTGGGCGCTCTGGTCGCCCTGGTGGGCGGCCCTCTGGGCGGCGTGGCCACCACCATGGCAACGGGTCTTGTGGCCTTCACCGCCCTGGTGGGCGTGGGGTGCAGCCCCGTGGCCGCGCTGGCCGCCTTCCTCATCTGGATGTCCACCGAGGGCGCTTCTCCCCCCAGCTCTCCCCCGATCTTCGTGGCCTGCAGCCTGGCCGACGTAAAGGACGTGGGCAAGACCTTCTTCCCGCTGGTATTCCACTATGTTGTCCCCGTCACCATACTGGGCGGACTGATTGCCCTGGGCGTCCTGCCCATCGCCAACGCGTAAGGAGGGTAAGCCATGAAAGAATTGTGCAAGCTGCTTGATGCGATTTATACCATCTGTCTGATCATCTTAGTGGCAGCCATGTTTGTCATGCTGCTGGTTCAGATCGTCTGTCTGTTCCTTATGAATGGTCCCACCTCCGTTTGGATTTACGACTTTATCATGCCAAAGGCCGGCATTGTCGCGTCCATCATGGTGGTCTCTGTCGTGCTCCTCAGCTATCTGCGCCCCAGCAAGAAAAAAACAGACGACTGATTGTACCCGCTTCCGCGGTCCGGCATCACTATGCCGGACCGCGGTTTTTCAGATGGAAGCCGCCGTCTTTCCCCCCTGCCCCGCGGCCCGGGGTCCCGGGAAGCTCTGTCTGTCAGATCCGCCGGCTCCCCTCCATCTCCTGACAAACCACAGTCCCCCCCTTGCTTTTTTGGAAAAAGCATGTAGAATAGTCATACCGCCCGCCTGCGCCGTCTATTGTTGACTTCTGCCCCTTCCAAGACGTTCCGCTCACCCCGGTCTGCGGCCTTCGTTCCGGGCTGTCGGTGGTATTTTACAGAAAGATCAGAGGATGCGCCATGGTTGTCAATCGAAACCCAGAATATTTTCTGACCATCGTGCGGGAAAAGAGCATCTCCAGAGCGGCAGAAAAGCTGTATATCTCCCAGTCCTCCCTCAGCCAGTATATCGCCAAGCTGGAGGCCGCCCTGGAGGTCAAGCTGTTCGACCGCTCCAAAAATCCCATTCAGCTCACCGAGGCCGGCCAGCTCTACCAGAGCTATCTGGAAAGCAACAACCACCTGTATCAGAAGCTCCAGTCCGATTTGAACGACCTGAACAGCGACCGCAGCCAGATGCTCAAAATCGGACTGGGCACCTGGCGCGGCTCGCTGCTGCTCCCCGAGATCATGCCCGACTTTCTGGCCCAGCACCCCCAGGCCCGGCTGAGTCTCTTTGAATTCCCTGTCAGCGAACTGACTGCGCTGACTCTCAACGAAACGGTGGATTTCTCCATCATGAACACCGCCGTCACCGGAATCCCGGACACTCTGGTTCAGGATGTCATTGCCCATGAGCGCATCCTGCTTGTTATGAACCGCCGCCTCGAGGCCACCCAGGCCTTTCTCGCCCGGCAGCAGGCGGGCGGCCCCCCGGACCTGGCCTCTTTAAGCAACCAGCGCCTGATCTCTCTCAGCCGCAGCCTTACCGTGGGCAGGCACCTGAACAATTTTCTGGAGCGGAATCTGCTCTCCTTTTCCGACCGGATCTACACCACCAACAACAGCACCACCCTGGGGCTGGTCGCCAAGGGCCTGGGCTTTTGCTTTATGGTGGAGACCGGCCTGATGGACGCCATGTCCCGGCCGGATCTGGTGGCCTTTGACCTCCAGTCTCAGGACCTGATGATCCCGCTGTCCTTCATCTATAAGAAAAACGGCTATCTGTCTCCCCTGGTCCGGGACGCCATGGAAATGATCCGCAGCTACTACCTGGAGCTGATCCGACAGAATCATCCCCTGCGGTTTTCATGACCGGAGCCCCCTGCCGAACGCAGGGGGCCCCGGTTTCTTCTTTGCGGGCGGCTTCTCTCTCCCGTTCCGCCTGCTTCGCACAGGTT
>CAJFVL010000038.1 GCA_904420465.1 uncultured Clostridium sp. | reverse complement strand
CAGCCAGTTGCTCCTCTCATTGTAGCTTAGGCACGAGATGGAGGGAAAGCCGGACTGGCTGTCCGGCTTTCCTGTCCAAATTTATTGTAATAGGAGTGGACTTTTATGAATGTAAAGGAAGGATCAGCCCTGGCGGGGCTGAAGGTGCTGGATCTGGGCCGGGTGATTGCCGGGCCGCTGGCGTCCTCCATTCTGGCCGATATGGGAGCCGATGTCATTAAGATCGAATCGCCGGGGAGCGGGGATCTGGCCCGGAATATGCTTCCAAAGAAGGATGGGATCAGCACATATTTTGTGGTGTTCAACCGGGGACAGCGGGGAATCACCCTGGATTTGAAGGCGCCTGAGGGGAAGGAGGTCCTGAAAAAGCTGATTCGTCAGGCCGATGTGCTGATCGAAAACTTCCGCCCCGGTGTGATGGATCGGCTGGGCTTCTCCTATGAGGAGGTGGCGAAGCTCAATCCCCGTATTGTGTACGCCTCCATTTCCGGCTACGGACAGGAGGGGGCGTATGCCGACCGCGCCTGCTTTGACCCGGTGGCCCAGGCCATGAGCGGTCTGGTCAGCGTCACAGGCCCCGCAGACGGAGAGTGCGTGCGGTGCGGCGCCTCCATCGGGGACGTACTGGCCGCCCAGAACACGGTGATCGGGATTTTGGCGGCCTTGGCCCACCGGAACGTCTCTGGCCGGGGCCAGCGGATTGACGTCGCCCTGGTGGACTCCTGCATTGAGGCGCTCTCCAGCATCAACCAGATTTATTTTACCACAGGGAGAGTCCCGCAGCAGCACGGCAACTTTTTCGAGGCCAGCGCCCCGGGAAACACCTATCCGACGAAGAGCGGCGAAAAGGTGATGATCAGCGCGGGCCAGGCCAACGCCTGGCCCAAGTTTGCCCGGATTCTGGGCCATGAGGAGTGGCTGGAAATGCCGGAGTTCAAGACGGTGGACGACCGGGTGCGTAACCGGGCGCTGCTGGACCGGCTGATTGCCCAGGAGACGGCGAAACTGGACAAGGAGGAGCTGCTGCGGGAGCTGGAGTCGGTCAAAATTGCGGCTGCTCCGGTTATGACGGTGGCGGATGTGGCCAACGACCCCCACTTTGCCCGGGAGCGGAATATGTACGCCGATGTGGAGCACCCCCAGCTGGGCACAGTCCGCATTACAGGGCAGGCGATCAAGATGTCAGACACCAACCCCTATGTCAGGGGCTGCGCTCCCATGCTGGGAGAGCACAATCAGGAGGTGTATACCGAGCTGGGCTATTCCGAGGAAGAAATTCGGGAGATGCGGCAGAGCGGCGTGATCTGAGCGATAGAGCGGCGGCCGGACGGCAAACTGTGATCCGGCCGCCGGCTGCGGTGAGGATACAGTGCGGAAAGAACCCCCGGCCAGGCTTGCACGGCAGGCTTGGCCGGGGGCTTTCGCTGCTAAAATAAAATGAGGCCGGGCTGGACAGCGCTCCGCCGGTGTTTGAATATTTGGGGAGCGGATGATGACGGCGGTCAGACCGGCAGGTCCTGCTGTATATTGGAGATAATGCTGACAATGGCGTGATTGTATTCGAAAAAGGTTTCCCGGATGGTATCCGCGAAGGCCTGAACATATCGGGGCAGCTGCTTGTCTCTGCGGTAGATCAATTTGATGCGGTGGGGGCCGAGGTCGTTTTTCAGCGGGAGCAGAAGCAGGTCTCTCGGGCGCTCTCCCGACCGGAGCAGGGGCTGGTAGAGGTACATTTGGGAGATCAGCCCCACGCCATAGGAGCGGTTGCAGAATGTATAAATCAAGCTGTGGAGGTTGGATTCGAATACGACCCGGGGCACGATGCCCCGGGAGGAAAAATACCGGTCCAGAGACGCGCGGAACCGGTTGGAAGGGGTCAGCAGAATGAAGGGGAAGTCCCAGAGATCCTCCAGGTCCACGCCTTCCCGCCGCGCCCGGCTCAGAAACGGCAGCCATTGGTCAGGCATCTGCTGCTTGAGAAAGGACAGCGTCATGATGCAGTACTGGCGCTCCTCTGAGAGCTCGGTATACAGCGTGTCGAAGCTGTCCGGCGGGTCTACCCCGACATATAGGTCAATTTTCCCGCTGTGGAGCATCTGGTCGAATTCGGCGGCAATCCCATCCACCACAGAGAGGTCGATGTTGGGGAAGAGCCGGTGGTATTTCTCCCAGACCTCGGGCAGGAACAGCTCGGCCCTGGAGCGGGAGCAGCCGAAGGAGAGCTTTCCCGTATTTTCCCTGGAGAGGTCTGCGAGACGGGAGGTCATCTGCTGCTCGGCCCGAAGAATGTACTCGGCGTAAAGGCGCATCTGTTCGCCGGCGGCAGTCAGCTTCAGAACGGGCCTGCGCTCAAAGAGCTGGACGCCGAAGTACTTTTCCAGACGCTGAATGTGGCCGCTGAGAGACTGCTGGGATATGAACAGGCGCTGGGCGGCACGGGAGAAATTCATCTCTTCGGCAACGGTCAGAAAATATTGCAGTCCGGTTGTATTCATGAGAATCTCCTTTCCTGCAGGGCGCTCCCCCATCCAGGCGCCGTCGGTTGGCAATGGGGAATAGTTCACAACAAAAAAGCTGTTAAAAATGAAAATTTGTACTGTTAGACGTGTGGATAAAAGTATGCTACCATAGATAAAACAAAAATTCAAGGTGGAGGAGCCGGTTTTTAGTCGTAAATGATAAGGCTGGGACGCCGGCACATCCAGGAGGCAGACATGATGAATGCAGAGCTTGTGTGTACATGGCTCCCGCAGATCAGGGAAATCCGGGATCAAACCTTGCGGGAAAAAACAGTGGCGGCTCTTCTGCTTGCCATAGAGCGGGGCGGCTGGACGGAGGAGACCGCGCCGTCGGCCCCGGTGAGCGCCTCCCGGCCGAACTGCGACGTGACGCTGCTGGAGCACATCCGGGATGTGACTGACGTGGTGATGGCGGCCTATGACCGGCTGGGAAAGTATTATGAGCGCCACCAGGCCGCCCTGGACCGGGATACCCTTTTGTGCGGAGCGCTGCTTCACGATTTGGGGAAATGGGTGGAATACCACCCCGGAGCCGTACAGGGAGAGCACAGCGAGGTCCTGCTGCGCCACCCCATTTCCGGCGCGGTGCTGGCCTCGGAGGCGGGGCTGCCGGAGGAGATCGTGCATATTATTGCCACCCACTCCTTTGAAGGGGACCGGGCGTACCGGACACCCTCCTCTGACTTTATCCGGGATCTGGACATGTTTGTGTTCCGCAGCTCCGTATATGGCATGTAGCGGACTGACAGGGCGAAAAGGAGCGTATCGTGAAAAAAATAGAGGTTTCCCTCCTGGAATTGACCACCCGCGTGGTGGGTGTGTTCACCCGTCTGGGGGTGCCGCAGGCGGACGCGGAGCTGGTGGCTGACTCCCTGATGGATGCAGAGATCTGCGGGGTGGAGTCCCACGGGCTGATGCGGGTGGCCGCCTATGCGCAGCGGCTTCGCAGCGGACTGGTGGAGGCAGCCCCCAAGATTCAGATGATACAAAATGGTTCGGTGCTGCAGGTGGACGGGGGAAACGGGCTGGGGCAGGTGGTGGCCTGCCGGACGATGGAGGCCTGCATCCGCGTGGCCAGGAAACAGGGCAGCTGCTTTGCGGCTGTGTCCCACTCCAACCACTTCGGTACTGCCGGCTACTACACCAGAATGGCAGCGCAGGAGCGGATGATCGGATTTGCCTGCACCAGCGCGGGGCCGACGATGGCCCCCTTTGGAGGCTGTCAGAACCTGCTGGGGACCGACCCGTTTTCGGTGGCGTTTCCGGCGGAAGGAAATCCGCCCTTTACCCTGGACATTGCGGTCAGCGCGGCGGCAAAGGGAAAAATCCGGGTTTACGCCAAGGAAGGACGGAAGCTCCCGGATTCCTGGGCCATTGACCGCTTCGGAAATGCGACCACGGACCCGGAGGAGGCTATTTCCGGCTGTCTGCTCCCCATGGCGGGCCACAAGGGCTACGGCATGGCCATTGCCATCGAGGCGCTGAGCTCTCTGCTCAGCGGAGCAAAGCTCAGCTGCGAGGGCGAGAGCGTCTTTGACGCGGGACAGCCGGCCCAGGTGGGGCACTTTATGGGGGTGCTGGACATCTCCCACTTTATTTCCGCTTCCGCGTTTGAACAGCGCGCCGGCGGATGGTTTGATCGGATTCGAAGCGCGCCCCGCCAGCCCGGGGTGGAGCGTATTTTAATTCCGGGAGAGCTGGAGGAGGAGCGCCGGGCCAGGGCGGAGGGAAGCCTGAAGGTATCGGAGCGCACATACCGGGAGCTTTGCGCATTGAGCGAGGAGAGTTAGGAGGAACTGAAATGAAGATTATGGACTGTACCCTGCGCGACGGCGCCAATGTGGTGGGGAAGGGGTTCCCGGCTGAGCTGACGAGCCTGATCCTGGAGGGGCTGATCCGGAACGGCGTGGAGATCATTGAATACGGCAACGCGGGCGGAATTGGGGCCTATGAGGTTTCAAACTACATCGCGCCCCTGACCGACCTGGAGTATCTGGAGCTGGCGCAGCCTTACCTGAACCAGGCGGAGATCGGCATGTTTCTCAACGCCAAGCGCTGCCAGGAAAAGAATGTGGCGCTGGCGGCGGAAAAGGGGCTGGCCTTTCTGAGAGTGGGCGCGGACGCCGGAGACGCCGAGCGGGCGGTTCCGGCAGTGAAGCTGGTCAAACAGTACGGGCTGAAAGCCCAGTACTCCCTGATGAAGGCCTATCTGCTGACCCCGCAGGAGCTTGCCGAGGAGGGACGCCGTCTGGAGGAGGCGGGCGTGGACGCCATGACGATCATGGATTCCGCCGGCACCATGACCCCGGATTCCACGGCGGAATATACAGAGGTGCTGAGCCAGGCGGTTCATGTGCCGGTGGGATTTCACGGGCACAACAATCTGGGACTGGCGGCGGCCAACGCCATTGCGGCGGCGGAACACGGCGCGGCGGTGATCGACTGCGGACTGCTGGGAATGGCCCGCAGCGCGGGGAACATTGCCACCGAACTGGCAGCCGCAGCCCTGCAGCGGCAGGGCATGGCCCAGGAGGTGAATCTCTTCGGGCTGCTGGATTTTCTGGACCGCGATCTGATCCCCGCGATGTCGAAGTACGACTACCGGCCGGCTGTGACGCCGCTGGAGCTGGTTCTGGGATACGCGGGATGCCACTCAAGCTTTTTAAAGCAGTTCCGGGAGACGGCGGCGGAGAAACAGGTCAGTCTGTACCGCCTGATCGTGGAGGTCTCCAGGCTGGATCAGAAAGCTCCGAGCCGGGAATTGATGGAGCAGGTTGCGGCGCGGATCGCCGCCGGCTGACCGCGGCGCCGGCCGGATATGCGGCAGCGCATAAAATGAAAACAGGGAGATGGTACTTATCAAACGGATCATAGGCCTGACAGGCCGGTTTGAGGAGAGCATGGTAAAAGCGGTCCAGCAGGTTCTCCCGGAGGGTTTTTCCCTGAGCATCATTGAGAGCCCGGAACAGCGGGAGGAGCTGAGCCGGATCGACTACATGATCACCCGCATGATGCGCATTGACCAGGATGTTATGGAGCACGCCCCCCGGCTGAAGCTGATCCAGCGCTGGGGCGTGGGATATGACAAGGTGGATGTGGCCTGTGCCACAAGGCGGAAGATCCCGGTGGCCATTTCCGCGGGAGTCAATGCGGTGTCTGTCTCAGAGCACGCGGTGCTGCTGATGCTGGCTGTGCTGCGGAAGCTGATTGAGGCGGACCGGGCGGTCCATGAGGGCCGCTGGGCGGAAAAGTCCGTCCTGGAGGGAGCGGGCACCCTCCACGGCAGGACCGTTGGCCTGCTGGGCTTCGGCAACATTGCCCGCCTGGTGGCGGAAAAGGTGCATGCCTTTGGGGCGGCGGTTCAGTATTATGACGTCGTCCGCGCGGACCCGGAACTGGAAAAGCGGCTGCACGCTGAGTATACCTCCTTCGAGACGCTGATGTCCACCTCTGACATTCTGAGCATTCATCTCCCCCTGCTCCCCCAGACGGAGGGAATGGTGGATGCCGCGGCGCTCTCTTTGATGAGGCCGGGCTCGATTCTGATTAACACGGCCCGGGGCAGGATTGTGGAGGAGGAGGCGCTGATTCAGGCGCTGCGGGAGGGCCGCCTCCGGGGCGCGGGCCTGGATACGCTTGCCCAGGAGCCCCCGGCGGCGGACTCCCCGCTCCTTCAGATGCGCAATGTCGTGGTCACACCGCACATCGGCGGAACCACCGAGGACAACAACGTCGTGTGTGCCCGGCATTGTGTGGACAATATCGCCGCGGTGGAGGCGGGACGGCCTCTGCCGTCCAGGGATTTTGTCAATCCGGAATGTTTGCAAAAGCAGTAAGCGCACCAAATATTCAAAAATAAAGAAGAAAAGGAGAAGATGTTATGAAAAAGCTACTTGCCGCGGTTCTGTCCATCGCAATGCTGATTTCCCTGTCGGCCTGTTCCGGGTCGGGGACCTCCTCTGGGCAGACGTCCGGGGGGACCTCCGGAAGCGCTTCCGGGGGCTCCGCCACTCAGTCCGACACCGATTTCCCAACCCGAAACATCAATATCCTGTGCCCCTGGTCCGCGGGCGGCGGCTCCGATATGAGTATCCGCCTGCTGGTACCCTATCTGGAGGAGGAGCTGGGCGTCTCCGTCACGGTTGTCAACCGCACCGGCGCCAACGGCTGGATTGCCTGGAACGAGCTTCTCCAGTCTGAGCCAGACGGCTACACCATCGCCCAGCTGAACATCCCCACCCTGTACTCCGGCTACCTGGACCCCCAGCAGAACCGTGACGTCACTCTGGATGACTTCCAGGTGCTGTGCAACCAGATCAGCGACTGGGGCACCATGGTGGTGCGCAAGGGCGACGAGCGCTTCTCCACCGCCGAGGAGCTGCTGGAGTACGCCAAGAGCAACGAGCTGATTGTGGCGGACAACGGCGTGGGCACCAACAAGCACATTCTGACCGTGGAGCTGATGGAGAACATCCCCGAGCTGAAGCTTGTGCCCATGCACCAGAGCGGCTGGAGCGACAGCTATGCCTCCCTGCTGGGCGGCCACATTGATGTGGGCTGGGGCTCCGTGGGCGAGGTCCTCTCCGCCTATCAGGCCGGCGAGGTGGACATCCTGTGCGTCTTTGCCCCTGAGCGCTCCGAGTTCATGCCTGATGTCCCCACCTTCAATGAGCTGAATCTGGGCTGTGAGATTCTCTCGCCCTCCGACCGCGGCTTTGTCCTGCCGGCCGGCGTGGACGAGGAGGTCTACAACATCCTGCTGGAGGCCTTCTCCAATGCCATCCAGAACCCCGAGCACATTGAGGCGTCCAACCAGATGGGACTGGAGGTCAATTACATCGGCGGCGAGGAATATGACACCTATGTGAGAGAGAACGAGCAGTCGGTACGCGATCTTGCGGGAGCAATGGGCTGGGAATAAGGTTTCCGCCTCTGCTTCAGACATAGTGCGGCGGTGCCCCTGCCCCGGGCCTGACTGGAGGCCCGGGCAGGGGCATCTGCAGAATTGACATGTCGGCTGTTACGTTAGGAGAGGAAGTGAGCTGCGTGAAAAAATTCCATTTTAACTTGAGCGTTCTGCTGAGCCTGCTGTCTCTTGCGGTCGGACTTTTTATTTTTATCAGTGCCATGGGCATGAATTACTGGTCCGGCTATGGTCCCGGCGAGGGATTCGCGCCTCGCTGGATCAGCGGCGGACTGATTCTGTTCTCCCTGGCCTCTGCGATCAGCTCGGCCAAGGAGTCCGGCGTCAAATTCCGTGACATTTTCCCGGAGGGGAAGAAAGAGCGGATGAACCTTTTGGTCACTGGGGTGGGACTGATCGTATTCCTGGTCCTGGTGGAGTTCTTTGGCTTCCTGCTGGGTTCGATCCCTCTGCTGATTCTGATTTTCTCCCGGGGCTTTTCCTGGAAGCTGGCAATCCCCCTGGGCATCGTCCTGAGCGTGATCTGCTACCTGCTGTTCAGTACGGTTCTGGAGGTTCCCCTGCCCTTGGGACCCTTTGGATTTTAGGAGGCGATCAGAATGGCTGAATCATTGGGATATCTGCTGGACGGTTTTTCAACCGCCACAGTTTGGTACAATCTGCTTTTCTGCCTGCTGGGCGTGGTGTTCGGCATGCTGGTCGGCGTGCTGCCCGGCCTGGGTCCCTCAGCAGGCACCGCCATGCTGCTGCCGCTGACCTACGGCCTGGGGGCGGAGAGCGCCATTATCATGCTGGCCGGCATCTACTACGGCGCCATGTACGGCGGCACCATCACTTCGGTTTTGGTTAACATTCCCGGCGAGTCCGCCTCGGTCATCACCTGTATGGACGGCTATCCCCTGGCACAAAAGGGACGGGCGGGTGTCGCGCTGGGCGTGGCCGGCATCGGCTCCTTCATCGGCGGAACGGTTGCCATGCTGGGCCTGGTCCTGGTGGGGCCGGTTGTGGCGCAGCAGGCACTGAAATTCGGCCCGCCGGAGTACTTCTGCCTGATGGCCATGGGCATGACCATGGTGGTCGGTCTGCTGGGCAAATCACTGGTGCGCGGCATGATGGCCGCTTTCCTGGGGCTGGCGCTGTCCATGGTGGGCATGGACCTGTCCAGCGGCATTGCACGGTTTACGCTGGGAACGGATTACCTGCTGGGCGGTCTGGACTTTATCTGCATTGCCATCGGCATGTACGGCATGTCTGAAATTTTCCTGTCTCTGGAGAAGGATTTGACGCAGAAGGTAAAGATTCCGCCCATCAAGGGACTGTTTCCGGAAAAAGAGGAGCGGCCCCTGGTGGCCAAGGCCATCGGACGCGGCACCCTGCTGGGCTTCTTTATTGGTCTGATTCCGGGCACCAACTCGGTCATCCCCACTATTTTGAGCTATTCCATCGAGAAGAAGCTCTCCAAACACCCGGAGAAATTCGGGACTGGCGTGGTGGAGGCCGTCGCCGGACCGGAGACCGCCAACAATGCCTACTGCGGCGGCTCTCTGATCCCCCTGTTCACCCTGGGCATTCCCACTTCCCCCACCATTGCCATTTTGCTGGGCGCCTTTATTATGCACGGCCTCCAGCCCGGTCCGACCCTCTTCCGGGACAGCCCCGAGGTGGTTTGGGCCGTCATCGCCAGTATGTTTATCGGCAATACGCTGCTTTTGGTGCTGAATCTGCCCATGGCGGGCTTCTGGGCTCAGCTTACCCGGGTTCCCACCAAAATTATGTCCCCCATCATCATCATTGTCTCCATCCTCGGAACCTACAGCATCAACAACAGCATGACCGATGTAATGACGATGCTGATTTTCGGGGTGGTGGGCTACCTGATGAAGAAGGCCGACCTTCCCCTTGCCCCTGTGATCCTGACCTTTGTGCTGGGAGACACCATGGAGCAGAACCTGGTGCAGGCCATGACCATTTTCCGCGGAGACCCCCTGATGTTCTTCCAGCGCCCCATCTGTGCGGTGATGATCGCGGTCATTGTGGTTGTTGTTGTCATCAGCGTAGTCACCAAAACCAAGCGCGGCAAGATCTATGGCGACGAAGAGGTGGAGATGTAAGAGGCCTGTTTCTGGGTCGCATGGAGAGACGGACCAGAGAATGGGTTCCCCCTTCGGGGCAGCAATCGAATCAAATGTGGGAAAACCTCCAGCGCGGCAACAGGTACGGACGCCGCGCTGGAGGTTTTATGATAGGGAACAGGCCGGGGCCGGGCGAGCCTGAAGAGCTCTGGAGTGGGGAATTTTTCCAAGGCGGTTTCTTGCGTCTTTACCGGGGGAAACCTTTATGATATACTAAGAAACACTTGGTCGATTGTGGAAGCCGCCGCCCGGATGGGGCGGCGGCAGATAAGGAGGGATCTGCTGTGGATCTGACTGAGCGCAAAGTGAGCGGCGAGACGGTCTTTAAAGGCCGCATTGTCCGGGTAACGGTGGACCAGGCCCGGCTGCCCGACGGCAAGCTGGCCGTCCGGGAGGTGGTATACCACCCCGGGGGAGTGGCCATTCTGCCTCTGGACGAGAACAACAATGTGACGCTGGTGCGCCAGTACCGCTATCCCATCGGACAGCTGCTGCTGGAGCTGCCGGCGGGCAAGCTGGACCCGGGGGAGGACCATCGGCCCGCCGCCGCCCGGGAGCTGAGCGAGGAGACCGGCCTGGAGGCGGGGGAGCTCACCTATCTGGGATATATTCTGGCCTCGCCCGGCTTCTGCGACGAGGCGCTGCACATGTATTTGGCCCGGAAGCTGACCCGAAAGCAGCGGCACCCCGATGAGGATGAATTTCTGGATGTGGTTTCCATGCCCTTTGATCAGCTGCTCTCGCAGGTGATGGACGGCACCATCACCGACGCCAAGACGGTGGCAACGGTGCTGAAGGTCAAGGTGCTGCTGGGCCTGTGAGGCCCTGAGTCGGGAAGGAGGCGCGCTGATGGGAAAGACCATCCTGATTGTGGAGGATGAACAGAATATTGTGGACATTCTGTCCTTTAACCTGGGGCGGGAGGGGTACGACACGCTGGAGGCCTATGACGGCCCCACCGGACTGCAGCTGGCACTGGAGCAGAACCCGGACCTGATCCTGCTGGACCTGATGCTGCCCGGAATGAACGGCTTTGACGTGTGCCGGAAGGTGCGGGAGTCGGGTTCCTCCACCCCCATTCTGATGCTCACCGCCCGGGAGGAGGAGTCTGACAAGGTGCTGGGCCTGGAGCTGGGGGCGGACGACTATATCACCAAGCCCTTCTCCATGCGGGAGCTGATGGCCCGGGTGAAGGCCAACATCCGCCGGGTATCCATGCCGGCCCAGAACGGACAGCCGGCGGAGCGGAGCGGCGGAGACGCCATTCGGCTGGGCCGGGTGACCATTGACCGGGAAAAGGCCGAGGTGCTGAAGGATGGGCGGCCCCTGGAGCTGACCCAGCGGGAGTATGATCTGATCTGCTTTCTGGCTGCCCGGCCGGGGAAGGTGTTCTCCCGGGAGGCCCTGATGGAGCATGTCTGGAACTACGAGGGCTATGTGGGAGACGTGCGGGCGGTGGACGTGGCCGTCCGCCGCCTGCGGGAGAAGATCGAGGACGACCCCGCCGTGCCCAAGTTTATCATGACCAAGCGGGGGATGGGGTACTTCTTCGGGGGATAGCGTGAAGCGCTGAGAGCGGAGACAGGAGAACGTGCAAAATGAAGATTGGGAATGAGAACGCCCTGCTCCGCGGGAAGCGGCGATCCCTGCCCCTTTGTCTCGCTGCGCTTGACAGTTTCCCCTGACAGAAAGAACCGGGCCAACGCGCCGTTCGTAGGGGCGGACGTCATCCGCCCGCCGGGATGTCTCCAGCCGCAGACGCCTCTGACAGAAAGGAAGTGAACCCCATGCTGCGCAGCCTGCATACAAAATTAGTCATGATCATGGTGCTGCTGATCCTGTCCCTGATGACAGTGGTGGGGGCCTTCCTGGTCAACTCGGTGACTGCCTTTTACCTGGAGGAGTTTTATTCCCAAATGGCGGATGTGTTCGGGGACCAGAGTCTGTACACCGATTTGACCACCCAGACGGAGGCTGAGATCGCCGGAGAGGCGGATGGCGCCCAGATGCTGGAGAGCATCCTCAACGTCTACGCCGGCGAGCTGGGGGTGGACGGCCGCAACCGGAAGCTGTATATTCTGGACAGCAACGGGGTATGCCTGATCCATCCGGATGGGGAGACGGGCCAGCTGAACTATACCAACAACCTCACCTACGCTCTGACCACCGGCCTGGAGACTATGGAGGCGGGGGATGAGAGCAGCGTGGCCGAGGACTATATGGACGTGGCCATTCCCATCCAGCGGGGCGAGGAGACCTATATCATCTATATCCTGGACAACAAGGCCACGGCCGACAATTTGACAGGGCAGATGTTTGTGCTGATCGCCGAGGCGCTGGTATTCGGCCTGGTCATCTCAGTGCTGCTCTCCTTTCTGCTGTCCAAGACCATGGTCACCCCCATTCAGAAGCTGACCGAGGGTGCCATGCGGGTGGCGGAGGGGGACTTCTCCCGAAAAATTGAAGTGGCCTCCCGGGATGAGATCGGTGTGCTCACCGATACCTTCAACGACATGGCGGGCCAGCTCCAGGACACCCTGCGCCAGGTGGAGAACGAGCGCAACAAGCTGGACACCCTGTTTCTCCACATGACCGACGGCGTGGTGGCCTTCTCCCGGGAGGGGAGGGTGATCCACTCCAACCCGGCGGCGGACCGGATGCTGCATCAGGCAATCGGACCGGAGACCACCTATGACCAGCTCTTCGGGCCGCTCGCGCCGCTGGAACAGGTCCTTCAGGCCCCCGACCACCTGGAGGGGGAGCTGAGGCCCAGGGAGAGCGTGCTCCAGGTGCTGCTGGCCCCCTTTGACCGGGGACGGGAGGGAGGCGGCGTGCTGGCCGTTCTCCACGACGTCACCGAGGAGCGGAAAAACCAGGAGATGCAGCGGGAGTTTGTGGCCAATGTCTCCCATGAGCTGCGAACCCCCCTGACCAATATCCGCTCCTATGCGGAGACCCTGGCCGAGCGCACCGGCGAAGTTCCCCCCGATATGGAAAAGAAATTCCTGGGCGTCATCCTGAATGAGAGCGACCGGATGACCCATATTGTCCAGGATCTGCTCACCCTGTCTCGCCTGGATTCAGGAAAGAACGACCTGAAGCTGACCCGCTTCTCCTTCGGTACGGCGGTGCAGGACTTGTACAATGCGGTGTACATGGAGGCCCAGCGCCACGGCCATACCCTGTCACTGGAGCTGGAGGAGGGACTGCCCGACATTGTGGCCGACCGGGAGCGGGTGCTGCAGGTGATGATGAACGTGGCCTCCAACGCCATCAAGTACACCCCGGATGGAGGAACCATCCAGATCTCCGCCGGACGGCGGGGAGACCGGGTGTGGATGGTGGTGGATGACAACGGCATCGGAATCCCGGCGGAGGACCGCCCCCGCATTTTCGAGCGGTTCTACCGGGTGGACAAGGCCCGCTCCCGCCAGTCGGGAGGGACCGGCCTGGGACTGTCCATCGCCAAGGAGCTGGTGGACCGCCACCAGGGTGTGCTGGAGCTGGAGGACAAGGAAGGGCCCGGCCTGCGTGTCCGGCTTGAACTGAGGATCGAGGGACCGGGCTATGAATAAGAAATCGGGAAAGCGCCGGGCCGTCGAGCTGGGAAAAGACCTGCTGATTGTGCTGCTGACCTGTTCAGCTGTCTGGCTGGCGGTGGGCAGCCAGCTGATGCATCCGCTTCACGGTGCGCTGACGCAGGAGATGCCCCAGCAGGAGAGCGGCCAGTCGGATGGAACAGCCGGCGTCGAGGCGGTCCGCCCTCTGCGCATTACGGCCAATCTGACCGGAGGCACCGAGCCGGTGCGGTATGGGGTGCAATATGATGACCAGGCGTGCGGCGCCCTGTTTCAGCAGACGGCCAGTCTGCTGGCCGAGGCGCTCTCCGGCGCGGGGGCGCCGGAGACGGCCAGCCGGCGCCAATGGGAGCAGGCGCTGCTGTCCGTGCCGGGGATCTGCTTTGATTTTCAGGGCACCATTCCCCTGCCGGTGCTGGTGGGCTGGCTGTCCGGTGGGGAAACCCAGCTGACCGCCAGTGTACGGCGGATGGCGCTGACTGCGGAGGAAGGGGCACTGGTTCTGTACTTCCAGGATGAGGAGGACGGGACCTATTACCGCTGTCTGTCCGGGATGGGAGAGGAGGGGCATCTGATCGAGATCCTGTCCGGCCTGTCCGGGAACGGAGCCTTTTATGCCTTTGAGTCAGAGCTGTATGGGGGACTGGATGGTGACACCCTGATCTCGGCCCAGACTTTTGCGCCGAGGGTCTACACGGCGGCCAACCCGGTGACCGGAGGCAGGGATTCTCTGGCCGGCCTGATGGAAGAACTGGGTCTGGCCGCGAATCCAAACAGCTACTACTATGCCGGAAGCGCCCATGTGGGGCGCAGCGGCGACGATACCCTCCGTCTCTTTGACGGCGGCACGGCAGTCTATGAATCGGAAGAGGGAAGCGAACATTTTCGAATCTCGGCCCAGGGGGCGGAGCCCACTGTGTTTGAAGCCGTGGAGGCCTGCCGCAAGCTGACGGCGGTGCTGTCCGCACGGTGCGGCCAGGCCCGGCTGTTCCTCAGCTCGGTGGTTCAGGGGGACAACGGACTGGAAGTAAGCTTTGAGTACAGCCTGAATGGCAGCCAGGTGCGCCTGGAGGGAGGAAGCGCCGCCCGTTTCCTGGTGCAGGACGGGCAGATCACCCAGTTTGCTCTGCGCTTCCGCAGTTATGGAGACAGCGGCAGCACTTCGGTGGTGATGCCTTATCTTCAGGCCGCGGCCGCTATGGAGGCACAGGGGCTGGAAGGGGAGGAGCTGCTGCTGATCTATACAGACAGCGGCGGAGATACCGTGTCTGCCTCCTGGGCGGCGGCAGACAGAACCGCATAGGGAGGAGGGCGGCGGCATGGAGTGGTCCAAGCTGAAAAATATTATTCTGGTTATTCTTGTGATCACCAATCTGGTGCTGCTGGCCTTTGTGGCCTCCCGCCGGCTTCAAGAGGCCCGAACTCAGGAGCAGACCCGAAGCCAGGCCATTTTGTTTCTTGCCGACCGTCGGGTGGAGGTGGCGGAGGGGCTGGTGCCTCAGCGAATTCTGCTCTCTCCCAAGACGGTACACCGGGATCTGGAGCAGGAGAGCGAGGCGGCCGCCCGCCTGCTGGGCGGCCCGGTGCAGGTCGAGGCCCGGGGAGCCGAGGTTTACCGCTATTTTAATGACAACGGATCGGTACAGTTCCACAGCGACGGAACCTTTTCCGCCCAGCTTGCCTCCGGGGCCTATCCGGTGGGGGAAAACCGGGCGGAGACCTGTCTTTCCTTACTGGAGCTGCTGGATTTTACAGGGGAGCTGACAGAGGAGAAGGGGGACGCCCTGATATTCTGCCAGACCTGGGAGGGCAGTCCCGTTTTCAACCATCAGGTGACGCTGGAGCTGAAGGACGGCTGTGTCGCCGCCATGACAGGGGGACACCGGCTGGTGGGCCGGCCGGAGGAGGATACCGGCCGGACAACCATTACCGTGGCCACCGCCCTGATTGATTTCCTCAACGGGCTGAACACCCTGGGAGACGTGTGCAGCCGTATTGACGGCGTGGAGGAAGGATATGCCGCCGCGGCTTCTCTGTCCGGTCCCATGACGCTCACTCCGGTGTGGCGCATCACAACCGATACCGGGACCTACCAGCTGGACCTGGTGAATGGGGAATTGACCCGGACAGCGTCCGGAGGCAATCCGGCCGCCCCGGCCGCATAGAATGGGGGAGGAGCGGCGGGACTGCTGACAAGGAAAGGAAGACCCTGACAATGCACACTTGCGAGGACCCTATCGGCGTTTTGGACTCGGGCATCGGCGGCTTCAGCGTGGTTCGGGCGGTGCAGCATCTGCTTCCGGAGGAGAATCTGCTCTACTTCGGGGACGGAGCCCACATCCCATACGGCAACCACAATGAGAATGAGATTGTGGCCATGGCCCGGTATATGTTTGAATTCATGCAGGCGCGGGGAGTGAAGGCCCTGCTGGTGGCCTGCAACACCATCTCCTGTATCCTGGACCGCTGCCGCGGCGCGGTGTCCTGTCCTGTGTTCAACGCCGTTCAGGCCGGGGCGGATGCGGTGGCCGGAATGGCGGTGGACAAGGTGGGCGTGATCTCCACCGTCTTTACCCACAACGCCCGGGTCTATCCCCGGAAAATTCTGTCCCAAAGCCCCAAGAAGCTGGTGGTTCTCAGCTGCGGATGCCCTGACCTTGCCCGGCTGGTGGAGCATAACCTGGGTAACCCTGCGGGTATGACCCGGGTGGAGGAGGAGCTGAAGAAGGAGCTGGCACCCCTGGTGGAGGAGCGGATTCAATGCTGTGTGCTGGGGTGCACCCACTACCCGCTGGTGGCGGACAGCATCCGAAGGCTGTACCCCGCGCTGCCCCTGGTGGACCCGGCGGAGGAGATGGCCCGTTCTCTGGCGCGCTGTCTGGAGGAAAAGGGGACGGCCCGCCGGGGCGGGCCGGGGAGGCTGACGATCTACACCACCGGAGATGTGGAGGAGTATGCTCTCCGGGCGCGGCAGGTGGGGCTGGAGCGGGTGGAGCAGGTAGTGTGCTACCCGCCCATGGAACTGTGAGAGGAGAGACCATGGATAAGCTGCAATTTTCAGTTCCCACCCTGTTTGGGCTGGAGGGCCTCTGCGCGGATGAGATGCGCCGCCTGGGCCTGGAGGAGGTACGGGCGGAGAACGGCCGGGTTCTGTGCAGCGGAACGGCGGCCGACCTGCCCCGGCTGAATCTGAACCTGCGCACCGGGGAGCGGGTGCTGCTGGTGCTGGGCGTCTTTCCCGCCCGGGATTTTGACGCCCTGTTTGAGGGAACCCGTGCTCTGCCCTGGGAGCGGTTTCTCCCGCGGGACGGGCAGTTCCCGGTCAAGGGCCACAGCCTCAATTCCGCCCTGCACTCTGTTCCTGCCTGTCAGTCGGTGATCAAGAAGGCGGTGGCCTCCCGGCTGGGGAGCAGGTACGGCCTGAATACCCTGCCGGAGACGGGGACACTCTATCAGATCCAATTTTCCATCATGCAGGACACCGCCGCGCTGATGCTGGACACCAGCGGCCCGGGGCTGCACAAGCGGGGCTACCGGGCCCAGGGGGTGGCCGCCCCCCTGCGGGAGACGCTGGCCGCCGCCATGGTGATCCTGTCCCGGTACCGGGGAAAGGACCCCCTGTGCGATCCCTTCTGCGGCAGCGGCACCATCCCCATCGAGGCCGCACTCATCGCCAAAAACCGGGCCCCCGGCCTGAACCGGAGCTTTTCCGCCCAGAGGTGGGGCTGGCTGGACAAAAAGCTGTGGATGTCTGCCGCCGACGAGGCGATGGATCAGGAGTTTCATGGCAGCTACGAGATCTGGGGCGGAGATATTGACCCGGCTGCTGTGGAGCTCTCACGGCACAATGCTGCCCTGGCGGAGGTGGACGATGTGGTGCAATTTGAGGTAGATGACGCCCGCACCTTCCACTGGGGCGGGCTGTACGGCCGGGTGGTCACCAATCCGCCCTACGGCGAGCGGATTATGGAGCGCAGGGAGGCGGAGGAGCTGTACCGGGCCTTTGGAACGGCGTGGGACAAGCTGCCCGAAGGATGGAAGCTGTACCTCCTCTCCTCCCACACCGAGTTTGAGCGCACCTTTGGCAAAAAGGCGGACAAAAAGCGCAAGCTGTACAACGGGATGCTGAAGTGCGACCTGTTTATGTACGGCGTCAGATAGGAACGGACCATGTCAGGAAGATATCAACCAGGCAGAAAGAAGTTTCGGGCATACAGGCGGGAGCTGCGCCGGGTTCTGCGTGTGGTGGAGGAGTACGTTCCCAACTGGCGCCCGGCGGAGGAGGACCCCAGGGAGGAGTGGCTGGAACTGGACCTGTACTGCAGCAGCTTCTTCCGGCCCGGGGGCCGGGATAAAAAGCGGCTGCTGGCGGCCCTGCTGGCCAGGACGGAGGAATTAATCCGATCCAAGCCCGCCGGAATCCCCTTCTGCAAAGTCATACTCTTCGTGCCTGGGGGTGACCCGGCCCGGGCGGAGATCATCCTATTCTATGATCCGGAACGCTTCCAGACATTCTGGACCCGTACCGACCCGGCGGACCAGCTGTGGCTGCCCCAGGAGGGCCCCTCGCTGCTGGGGGCGCTGGGACTGGCCAGCCCTCTCCCGGAGCGGTGTGTGCTCCAGGAGGTCCGGTATGAGGGAGGAGTGGACCGGGAGCGGATCTGGGGATTCGGGGAGCTGCCCTGAGACGCTTCGGAGGTGTCTATGGACCATCTGTTTATCATCAATCCCGCCGCAGGAAAGGGCGGGGCGGACCGGCGGCTGGAGGAGCGGCTGGCTCGCCTCTCCGTGCCCCACCGGGTGGCCTATACAAAAAAGGCGGGAGACGCCTGCCGGCTGGCCCGGGCGGCGGCGGAGACGGGGAAGCCGGTGCGCCTTTACGCCTGCGGGGGCGACGGCACCCTGAACGAGGTGGTCAACGGGGCGGCGGGCCATGTAAACGCGGCGGTGACCAATGTGCCCATGGGGACGGGCAACGACTTTCTCAAGCTGTTCGGTCCCCGGTACCGGGAGCTGTTTTCCGACCTGGAGGCCCTGGCCGCCGGCCCGCAGGCCAGCTTTGACCTGATGGACTGCAATGGCAGACTGGGGCTGGACGTGGTGTGTGCCGGGGTGGACGCCCGCATTGCTGCCGGCGTCCACAGGTACAAGGACCTGCCCCTGGTCTCCGGGCGGTTTGCCTATATCCTGTCCCTGCTGGAAAACATCTTTTTCAGGGAGATCTGCCGCCCCATGACCGTTCGGATGGGGGAGAGTGTCCGGCAGGACCAGCCCACCGCTATCCTGTGTATCTGCAACGGGCGGCACTACGGCGGCGGCTTTATGCCGGTGGCCGACGCCATGCCGGATGATGGGGTGCTGGACATGCTGCTGGTGGGGAAGGTGGGGCTGCTTACCTTTGTACATTTAGCGGGGAAATATGGCAGGGGGCTCTACCGGCAGTTTCCCCATCTGATTCAGGATTTCCACGGACGGGAGGTGTCCTTTTCCGCCCGGGAGCCCATCACCGTGGTGGTGGACGGCGAGGTGATGCGGGATTATGCCTTCACGGTCCGTCTGTCTGAGAAAAAGGTGGGGTTTTTCTTTCCGGATGGGGCCAGCTATGCGCCACAAAGTTAGCACTCGATTAAATTGTTTGTGAACAAGAAGTAAATTTTTTTGGAGGAACCCCTATTTTTTGAAAAATAGGGGTTGATTTTTTTCGAAGTAACGGTTATTATAAGAATCGAGGTTGGCACTCGGATAAAATGAGTGCTAAAGCATCTGAACAAGTTTATAACAACTAACATATAAGGAGGAACTCAATCATGAAACTCAAACCCCTTGCCGACCGTGTTGTGGTCAAACTGGTAGAGGCGGAGGAGACCACCAAGGGCGGCATCATCCTCACCGGCGCTGCCAAGGAGAAGCCCGAGGTGGCTGAAGTCCTGGCTGTCGGCCCCGGCGGACTGGTGGACGGGAAGGAAGTCACCATGACCGTGAAGGTGGGTGACAAGGTCATCACCAGCAAGTATGCAGGGACTCAGGTCAAGGTGGACGGCGAGGAAGTGACCATCGTCCGTCAGAACGACATTTTGGCGATTGTGGAATGAGTCTAGGGGGGACACTGTCCCCCCTAGATACGAAAGCGGTTCCCAAGGAAACCGCTTTCGATACCCCCCTCGCCTTTCCACGGGAAAGGCGGTCCTGGCCGCCGCGGCCAGGGGTTAAGGTGTCCTGCGCAGGCGCATGTCCTGCTTCGGACGATTAAAATAAATTCGCCGCTGTGCGGCGAACCAGGGGCACAGCCCCTGGACCCCATTTGTTGAATCAACTTTCCTTATAATTGGAGGTAATGTGTTATGGCTAAGATTATTTGCTACGGCGAGGAGGCCCGCAAGGCTCTGGAGAAGGGCGTGGACCAGCTGGCCGACACCGTCAAGATCACTCTGGGTCCCAAGGGCCGCAACGTGGTGCTGGACAAGAAGTTCGGCGCTCCCCTCATCACCAACGACGGCGTGACCATCGCCAAGGAGATCGAGCTGGAGGACCCC
>CAJFVL010000037.1 GCA_904420465.1 uncultured Clostridium sp. | reverse complement strand
CGAAATTGTCGGCCAAAATTTCGTGAGAGGTGTCATTTCCGACGTACATGCCGCCGGAAATGACAGGATTTCATTTTATTCCGCCGTCTGCGGACGGCGGAACTCCTTGCAGGAGGGCTTTTTTGACAGGCTGAGCTGCCTCCCACATCTGTGGGAGGCAGCTCCTTTTTCTCTTGATTTCCCTTCTCAGTGATCCAGCAGCGTGGTCCGCCCGCCGGAGCGGTAATACAGCGTCATATCGGGGAAGTAGTCGATGGGGTCCACCCGAGTGCCGTTGATTCGGACCTCGAAATGGAGGTGGTTGCCGGTGGAGCGGCCGGTGGTGCCCACCCCGCCGATGACCTGTCCCTGGCTGACCACATCCCCCACTGACACCCGCTGGGACCCCTGGACCATGTGAGCGTAGAGGGTGGAGGTGCCGTCACTGTGGCTGATGACGATATACTGGCCGTAGCCCCCGCTGTTGTAGGTGGAGGTGATGACCACGCCGCTCTTGGCGGCGTAGATCTCCGTATTTCGGGAGGCAGGGATGTCGATGCCCGTATGGTTGCCCGCCCGCCCGGTGAAGGGATCTGTCCGGGTGCCAAAGAGGGAGGAGAGGGTATTCCAGCTGGCGGGAAGGGGCCACTGGAAGCCGGACTCGCTGACCACGCCGGAGATCTGGGAGGCCATCTCCTGTTCCAGGCGGCGGATCTCGTCATCCATAGCATCGGCCGCCGCCCGCAGCTCAGCCTCCTGCTGCTCCAGCAGATCCTCCTGGCTGCTGATCTCGGCAATGACCTCGTCCACCTCAGCCTCCTGGGCCTGGAGAGCGGCTCTGGCCGCCTCCTGATCCGCCCTGGCTGTCTCCTGCTCGCTGCGGGCGGTCTCCAGCGCCTCCTGGTCGGCCCGGATCTGCTCCTGGAGCGCCAGGATCTCCTCCATCAGGCGATTGTCATATTCGATAAACTCCTCCACCATCATAAAGTTGTCCAGCAGATCGGAGAAATCGCTGGAGGAAAAAAGGATGGACCAGTAGGAGACCTCCCCCTCCTCCTCCATATAGCGCACCCGCTGGCAGAATTGGTCGTACAGCTCGGCCTCCTCCGCCTCGGCCTGCTCCAGCTCGACCTCTTTTTCTGAAATCAGCTGGGTATAGGCGTCAATCTGCTCCTGAATATTATTGATCTCCGCCTGGGTGGCGGCAATCTGCTGCTCCAGCAGGTCCTTCTGTTCCAGGGCGCGGCTCTTGTCCGCCCGGATGCTCTCCAGCTGCTCCTCCAGCGCATCCTGCTGATCCTCCAGCTCGGCCGCCTGGTCCTTCAGGTCATCAATCTCCGCCTGTGTCACCGCGCTGGCAGGCAGCACCGCCGCCGGCCCGGACAGGGGCAGCAGCACGCCCAGCACCAGCACCGCGCACAGAATTCTTCTCAGGATTTTACGCTTTGTACCCATTCCAGACTCCTTCCACCCCTGAACATCAAACGCTCAAAATATTGCCAAGAATGGGCAGCAGAAGCAGCAGGACCATCACCAGGGCCAGCACCGACATGACCGCCCGCTGACGCTTTTGTCGCTTCATTGTCTACGCTCCCTCCCTACACCTGCAAAAACTTTCGAATGGCCAGAAGGGAGCCTCCCACGCCGATGAGGGCGCCGGTAACGCAGAACACCGCCAAAACCGTGCCCGCCATGGAGCCATAACTCACCACAGTCACCAGGGACAGCCCGTTCCCCTGCACAACCACCTTGGACACCATCTGGTAGACGCCCCACTGAACAAAGAACGCAATCAGCGCGCCCGTCAGTCCCAGAATCAGGCCCTCCACCACAAAGGGCCACCGGATAAAGGCATTGGTCGCTCCGCACATCCGCATGATGGCAATCTCCTCCCGGCGGTAGAATGTGGCCAGCTTGATGGTGTTGGCTATGATGAACAGAGAGACAATGGCCAAAATGCCGATGAGCACCGCCGCCACGCCGGTGGCAATGTTGCGCACCAGAATGAAGCCGTCGGCAATCTCCACCGCCACCGCCACATCGGCCACCCCCTCCACCTGCTCCTTTACCGCATCCGAGGTTTCCTTCAGCTGCTCAATATCCTCCACATGGATTTGGAAGCGGTCCCGCAGCACCTCGGGCTGGAGGCTGTCCAGCAGATCGTTCTGTTCCCGGCCCTCCTTCCAGTCCTCCAGGGCCTGGGCGCGGGTGACAAAGGTAACCTCCGACACGTTGGGGATGGCCTCAATCTGGGGCTGGAGGGCCCGGGCCTCCTCCTCGGTGTAAGTTTCATCTATGTAGGCCAAAAATTCATTTTCCGCCTCCAGGTCTCCCAGCATGTGGTCCAGATTGACCGCCAGCAGAGAGAAGGAGCCCATGATCAGCAGACAGGCCACAATCATGCACACGGCGGCAAAGGACATGAAGCCGTGGGTAAAAATAGAGTGAAAGCCCTCGCTGAAGTAATAGCTTGCATCAAATCTTCTCGCCATTATAGTATCCACCTGTCTCGTCGCTGATGATCCGTCCGCTCTCAATGGCCACCACCCGCTTGGAGAAGCGGTTGACCAGGGCCTTTTCATGGGTGACCACCAGCACGGTGGTTCCCAGCTCGTTGATGCGCTCCAGCAGCACCATAATCTCCAGAGAACGCTGGGGGTCCAGGTTTCCCGTGGGCTCATCAGCGATAATCATACTGGGATTGTTGACCAGGGCCCGCGCAATGGCCACCCGCTGCTGCTCACCTCCGGAGAGCTGCCCGGGATAGCGGTCCGCCTTCTGCTCCAGTCCCACCAGCTGCAGCACATAGGGGATGCGCCGGCGCACCTCCCGCGGGGAAGCGCCGATGGCCCGCATGGCAAAGGACAGATTTTCATAAACCGTTTTTTTGTCAATCAGCCGGAAATCCTGAAAGATAATGCCCAGCGTGCGGCGCATATAGGGGATCTGCCGGGGGGCAATGTTGCTCAAGCTGTAGCCGTTCACCATCAGCCGCCCTTCCGTGGCGGCGATCTCGCCGGTAATCAGCTTGATGATGGTGGACTTGCCCGAGCCGGAGGGCCCCACCAGAAAGACAAATTCCCCGTCATCAATGCGCAGGCTGACCCCCTTCAGGGCCTTGGTCCCGTTGTCATATTCCTTATATACATCAATCAGACGTATCATATATGCCTCCGACCGCCGTCCTCCGCCTGCCAGCGACCTGACGGCTCTCTGTCTCTGATTGGTTCCTTCCGTAACCCGCCTTGGTCAGGGGGCGGTGATCTCCCCCGGTCCCCGCCGCAAATTCGGACTTAGAAAAAGCTTACCACAAAATCCGTATTATGTAAATGACAATTTCCAGGAAAAGGCCCCTCTTTTCCTCTGTATCCGCTGTCGGTCCGTGTTACTATTTTGTCATTTTTGTAATTTTATTGTAATCTATCTCCCGTCCTTTTGCAAGAGTCTTTTTGCCGCCGCCGGTTTCGGCTCCTTGGGGTTGATCTATCATAGGGTCTGAACATGCGCCCTCCGCCGGAGGGGGCGCCAGAGGAGGCGATTTCGGCGCTGGAGGAGCGCTCTCACATTCGGCTGCCCCATCCAACGGGGCGCTGGGCAGGACAGGGAAGCGGGGCCTGACAGAAGCTGATACAGAAATTGGGGGTACAAAGATGAGCACAGCCAGAGCCGCTTATGACCACTGGATCGCAGGAAAAGAAACTGGAAAAGCGGTGGAAGATCCTGCCTGGGAAGAGGTGAAGCAGATGATCCTGGCCCTTGACGGGTGGGAGAGGACCCTGGTCACCTTCGGAAATTATGAGGAAGGCTGCTATATGGCTGTCGGCGGCGGTAAAAACGGAGCCTATATCGCCTATATCTCTTACGATGATGAAGAGAGGCTCTATCATTTGACCGATCCAAATGGTGATGGAACTGGATGGGAAGAGCTTGTCGTTGGCGGACAACGAGGACGCTTTCCTGCTGATACCTGCGTCTCCCGGGAGATGGTATTGCCTGCCGCAAAAAGATTTTTTGAAACACAGGAGCCGGACCCAGATATGCGATGGGAAGAATGAGGTCCGGGGCCTCCCGCCCGCATAAAAAACGCCGCCCCCGCCTGCAGGCGGAGGGCGGCGCTCGTTTTTCGTCTGTTCAGGACTCGATGCCCCGGGAGATAAGGTACTTTTTGACCATCAGAGCCACCTTGAAGGTAATGGCGTCATCGAACTCCCGCAGGTCCAATCCAGTGAGCTTTTTGATCTTCTCCAGCCGGTACACCAGGGTGTTCCGGTGGACGAAGAGCTTCCGGGCGGTCTCGGACACGTTCAGGTTGTTCTCAAAGAACTTGTTGATAGTGAGCAGGGTCTCCTGGTCCAGCGCGTCAATGGGGTTCTTCTTAAACACCTCCTGGAGGAACATCTGGCACAGGATGGTGGGCAGCTGGTAAATCAGACGGCCGATTCCCAGGTTCTCGTAGTTGATTACGGTTTTCTCCGTCTCAAACACCTTGCCGACCTCGATGGCCACGCCGGCCTCCTTATAGGCCCGGGCCAAATCCCGGATGTGGTTGACCACCGTACCGATGCCGATGACCACCTTGATCCCCAGCTCCTGGGTTACTGCGGTGCTGATCTGCTTTGCGATCTTCTGAAGCTCCTTGGAGTCCGCGCCGTCGGACAGCTGCTTGATCAGGGCAATATCGGTCTCGTTGATGGAGATGACAAAATCCGTCTGTTTGTCGGGGAACAGGCCCTGGATCACGTCGATGGCACTCACATCGGCGGGCCCCAGCTGACGCACCAGAAAGGCGGCCCGGGGCGCCTCTGAGACAAAATGGAGCTCCTTGGCCTGGGTGTAGATATCCCCCAGCAGAATATTGTCGGAGATGATATTTTTTACAAACGTGGCCTTGTCGTGCTTTTCCTCATAATAGGCCTTTGCCCCGTTGAAGGCCACGACGGCCACCGCGCACAGGGAGGCGGCCATCTCGTCCTCCCCCTTGACAAAGGCGGCATAGTCAAACTGGGCCCCCCAGCCGGCCAGGGGCTTGAAGGTTTTTCCCTCGTAGTAGGCCACGCCGTTTTCCGCTCCGTTGACCGCGGATACCGCGCCAGACCAGCGCTCACCGATGCAGGTCAGCTCGCTGCAGGCCACAACCACGCCCTCTGAGTCGATAACGCCAACCATACGGGACACGCTGTCCTTCATCTGAAGAACAACACCCTGGAACATCCTGCTGGACACTTCCATCCCTCCTATAAATAGCACTCACGCAATGTAAACACAAACACTGTCCCTATTATAACGGGTTTCCCCCCTGTTTGGCAAGAGGGTTTCGCTAATTTTTTGTGTAAAACGACTAAAACTCTCACTCCCGGGGAAAAAGGCGCTCCAGATCGGCCTGTTCCCGCCCGGTCAGGTGCCTCCACTCCCCCGGCGCAAGTCCCTCATCCAGGGTCAGCGGTCCCATGGACAGCCGCTTCAGCTCCCGCACCGGCTTGCCCCGGGCGGCCAGCATCCGCTTCACCTGGTGGTATTTCCCTTCCCGGAGGGTGACCAGACAGGAGGAGCCGTCCCCCACCGGCTCCAGCCCGGCGGGCAGGCAGCGAAGGCCGTCCCCCAGCACCATGCCGGAGGCCAGCGCCTCCACGTCCTCCCGATCCACCCTCCCCTCCACCCGGGCCAGATAGACCTTGTCCACATGGCGCTTTGGGGAGAGCAGGCGGTGGGCCAGTGGGCCGTTGTCCGTCAGAAGCAGCAGTCCGGTGGTGTCCCGGTCCAGCCGCCCCACCGGAAAAAGCCCCCTGCGGCGCAGGTGCTCGGGCAGCAGGTCCAGCACGGTTCTCTGCCGCCTGTCCTCGGTGGCGGTGAGCAGCCCCGCCGGCTTGTTCAGCATCACATAGACGAAGGGGGCGCAGTCCACCGCCTCCCCGTCCACCAGAATGGGCATTTCCGCCGGGTCTAGCTTGTCCTCCGGACGGCAGACAGGCACACCGCCCGCCAGAACCCGGCCCTGCCGCACCAGCTCCCGGACCTCTCTCCGGGACCACCGTCCGGTGGCCGAGAGCAGCTTGTCCAGACGCTCCTCCGGCATTGCGCTTCCTCCTCTCTTGTTCCCCCGCCCTCCTCCCGTCGGAGGAAGGGCATAAACCTCCGCCCCGGCGCATACCGTGAAGGGAGAACACGCCGTGGGAAGGAGAGATACGCTGTGTTGATCGTGACCGCAAAGGTGCCCCGCAGAAAGCTGGCCGTGGGGGCCGCTCTGGCCGCCCTGGTCTGCTGCTGTGCCGTGGCCTTGAACCTGGGCGCCGCCGACAGCCGGGAGGTGGCCGCTTCCGGCCTCCCCGACCCCAAAGGGGTCAAATCCAATGAGGACCGGGTGGAGTACCTGGCGGGCTACGGCTGGGAGGTCAATTCCGAGCCGCTGGCCACCCAGGAGCTGCTGATTCCGGAGGAGATGGACGACAGCTACGACGAATACCTGGCCCTCCAGTCCCAGCAGGGCTTTGATCTGACTCAATACGCGGGCAAGCGGGTCAAGCGCTACACCTATGAGATCGCCAACTACCCCACCGGGGAAACGGGGGTGCAGGCCAACCTGCTAATCTACAAAAACACAGTCATCGGCGGCGAGGTCCTTTCCCCCCAGATGGACGGCTTTCTCCACGGGCTGACCATGCCCTGAAGGCCAAAGGGGGTGGCTGTCCGTCTGGTGTAGGCGCAGACAGAAGCGCAGGGCCGCGGCGCGGGGACCTCTGCACCGCGCCGCGGTCCTGCTCAGATTGTCAGCGGCAAATCAGAAAATCAGACCGAATCCTTCTCATCCGCCTGCCCGCCGGGCCGGTCCACCAGATGCACATTCAGGTGGTTGTAGGTCATCTCCACACCGTGGCGGTCAAAGGCCTCCCTGGCCCGCTCCAGAATGGTGTAATACATCTCCCAGTAGTCGCTGGTGCTGGCCCAGGCCCGCACCAGATAGCGGATGCTGCTGTCCTGATAGTCGGCCAGCCGGACCTCGGGGGCCGGGTCGGAGAGCACCTGGGGAATGGACGCCAGCACCTCGTTCAGCGCCTCCTTCACCGCCTGGGTGGGGGCGTCGTAGGAGGCACTGAAGAAGATCTCCGCCCGGCGCTTTCCCATGGCGGTGTAGTTGATGATCTTGGCCGCGGCCACCTGGCTGTTGGGCACAAAGACCGCCTTGTTCTCCACCGTGACCAGCTTGGTGTAGGACAGGCCGGACACCTCCACCGTTCCGCTGACGCCGTCCAGCTCCACATAGTCCCCCGGCGAAAAGGGCTTGGACACCAGGATCATGATCCCCCCCGCCACATTGGACAGGGTGTTCTGCAGGGCCAGGGAGACGGCCAGGCCGGCCACGCTGAGCAGGGCGATGATGGACGTCATCTCGATCCCCAGGGAGCCCAGCGCCACCAGAACCAGCAGCACCCACAGCCCCGCCCGCACGGTGGAGCGGATGTATCCCTTCAGCGGGCCCAGCTCCCGGGACCGCTCCAGCAGGCGGTCCACCAGCTTCATCAAAATCCGGATGGCCACGACGCCGGCCAGAACCAGCAGCAGGAGCCGCGCCACCGTCTGAAGGGACAGGTCCAGCTTGGCCCCGCCCATCACGCTGGTGAAAATCTGGTCAATATTCATGACTCTTCGGCCCCGGTGACGCCATTCTCCGACGCATGGGCCTTCAGGCAGCGGAAGGTCTCGGCGCTGATGTCATGCTCAATCTTACAGGCGTCCTCCGCGGCCACCTCCGGGGAGACCCCCAGCCGGATCAGCCACTGGGTGAGCAGGCGGTGCCGCTCGTAAATCTCCTGGGCCACCCGCAGTCCCGACTCCGTCAGCTCCAGCCGCCCGTCCTTCTCCATGGTAATGTAGCCATTGGCCCGGAGAATGGACATGGCCCGGCTGATGGAGGGCTTGGTATACCCCAGATGCTGCGCCACGTCGATGGAATGTACATTTCCCTTTTTCTCCCGCAGGACCAGAATGGCCTCCAGATAGTCCTCTCCTGACTGGTGCAGTGCCATGCCTCACCCGCCTCCTTTCACTCCCGCTGCAAAACCGGGAAAGGCGGCCGGCGACAACATGTCCACCGGCCGTCCCGGGTCATTTCGGCTTAATAATTCATCTGCTTCCGGCGGGACAGATTCATAGTCCCGTCCTGCATCTGGTCCAGGCTGTCCAGGCTCTTGCCGGTGCCGAAGGCCACGCAGGAGATGGCGTCGTCCGCAATGTGGGTCTCGATGCCGGTGTGGGACTCCACCAGCTTGTCAAAGCCCCAGACCAGGCTGCCGCCGCCGGTCATCACAATGCCGTTGGTGGAGATGTCGGCCACCAGCTCGGGAGGCGTACGCTCCAGCACCCCGTGGATGGCCTCCAGGATGCGGGTGGAGGGCTCCTCAAAGGCCTCGATCATCTCGCTGGAGGAGACGGAGAACACCCGGGGCAGGCCGGTCATCAGGCAGCGGCCCTTGATCTCCATGGTGATCTCCTCCGGCCGGGGAAAGACGCAGCCGATGGTCTTTTTCAGCTCCTCGGCGGTGCGGTCGCCGATGAGGACGTTGTGCTTGCGGCGGATATACTTGACCACCGCCTCGTCAAACTTGTCGCCGGCGGTCTTGATGGAGGCCGACTCCACCACGCCGCCCAGAGAGATGACCGCGATGTCAGCGGTGCCGCCGCCGATATCCACCACCATGTGTCCGTCCGGCTTGGTGATGTCAATGCCGGCGCCGATGGCGGCAGCCACCGGCTCCTCGATCAGATAGGCCCGGCGCGCCCCCGCCTGGATACCGGCGTCCACCACGGCCCGCTCCTCCACCTCGGTGATGCCCGAGGGGACGCAGATCAGCAGCCGGGGCTTGAACAGGGAGAAGGTGGTCACCTTTCTCATAAACTCCTTGAGCATCCGCTCGGTCATGTCGTAATCGGAGATAACCCCGTCCCGCAGGGGGCGCATGGCCACAATGTTGCCCGGAGTGCGCCCCAGCATGGCCTCGGCCTCGGTGCCCACCTTCAGCAGCTTGCCCGTATTCTTATCCATGGCCACCACAGAGGGCTCCCGCAGCACCACGCCCTTGCCCTTGATATATACCAAAACAGAAGCGGTACCCAGGTCGATACCGATATCCTTGCTAAACAGACCCATAACCTTGTCCACCTTATTGAATGATTGGATTTTAGTATAACCGGTTTGGCAGTGCCTATTTCCCAGTATGATTCATTATAGTCTTTCAAACTGGGGTTTTCAACCGTTTTTTTCCTTAATTTTTGATGATGCCGGGGCGGGTTTCTGATTCTTAATTCCTAACTCCGGCAGACCGCGCCCCGCTGGACAGGATTGCACAAAGATCTGCCGGGCGGCCGCACAGGGCCGCCCCTGCCAAGTAAAAGCCGAACAGGCGGGCGGATGATATCCGCCGCTACGGAATGGGCTTCCTAACTCCTATCTCAACTCTCCACGCCTGCCTCTGCTCCGTCTCCCCGCGCCTGGGCCAGCGTCAGGCAGTCCACCCGCTCCGCGCCCCCCTGGCGCAGCGTCCGGGCGCACTCGCTCAAAGTCGAGCCGGAGGTGACCACGTCATCCACCAGCAGCACGCGCCTTCCCGCCCCGCGGTTCCCCGGCAGCAGCTCATAGGCCCCCAGGGCGTTGGCCCGCCGCTGTCCGGCCTCCTCCAGGCCCGACTGGGGCGGCGTGTGGCGGCTCTTCTTCAGCAGAGGGACCACCGGAAGCCCGAGCAGCTCCCCCACCCTCCGGGCCAGCAGCTCCGCCTGGTCATAGCCCCGCTCCCGCAGCCGCTTCCGGCTCAGAGGGGCCCAGGCCACCAGGTCGGGAAGCTCCTCCAGCCCGTCTTGGGCGCACTGGGCCATCAGAGCGCCGAAGGGCCCGGCATAGCTCCGCGCGCCGGAAAACTTGAACCGCCGGACCGCGTCGGGCACCCGGTCCCGGTAGGCCAGCGGCGAGAGGCAGCTGTCGGCAAACTCCACCCGGCGCTCTCCCCGCTCTCCGGTGAGCCAGGGCAGGCTCCGCTGGCAGTCCGGACACAGCAGGGCCCGCGGGTCCTCCAGCAGCCGCCGGCAGAAGGGACACTTGGGCGGAAACAGCAGGTCCAGCACCGCCGCGCCCAGGCTCACTTCAGCTTGTCCTCTGTGATGGGGCCGTGCTCCTTTTCAAACTCCCGGATACAGCGCTGAATCAGATACAGAATCTGGCCGGTCATGGAGCGGCCTTCATACTTTGAAATGTAAATCAGCTTTTCATGGAGCTCACTGGTAATTTTAATGCCTAAATGCTTCTCGCGCTTCATAAAGGGAACCTCCGCCTGAAACCTGAATTGATTTAGGTTTATGGTACCCTATTTTTCTCTTTCTTATCTAAAAATCATCTTGAATTAAGTATATAAAATCTTATTCCCTCTTATTTTAAGTCTATTTTGCCATGCTGCTTCTCAAAGTCACGGATACAACTATTGATTAAAAATAAAATTTGACCGCTCATAGATCTCCCGTCATATTCTGCAATCCATTTAAACTTATCGTGCTGCTCCTGATTCATGCGAATACTGAGGTGAATTTTATCTTTCTTCATAACTTCCTCTCTTTTTTCAGTATACATCTCGATTTCATTTCAACTTGTTTTCAGTGCATTTTTACGGCTAAACATCTGGATTCAAGTCTCCTTGAGGACTCGCATGCGGGTCATTCGGGGGTTGCTCACCTTCATGTATCATCTGTCCTCAACTGGTTTCAGGTTTCATAATACACACATTTTGCGGCAATTCCATTTTTTACAACTTAATTTAAGTCAAGAAAATCACTGCGGAAAAGCCCCCGCCGTCCGAAGGCGGCGGGGGCTGAACCTGTTGAACAAGAGGTGTCATGTCCCAGGACATGTAAGGAATCAAACATGATTCCGCCGTCCGCGGATGACGGAACCCCCCGATGGTTTTTGGAACAAGCTGAGTCCCCGCCGCCAGAAGGCGGCGGGGACTCAGCTTGTCGAAGAACTCCCTTCCTGAAGTAAAAAGTTGTACAGCGTAGGGGGAGCTCGAGGGGGCAAAGCCCGCCTCGAATCCAATCAAATGCCCCGCAAAGCCTTGCCGCGCAGGGCTTTGCGGCCCGCGCAGCGGGGACTTTCCCACTGCGGAGCAGTGGGAAAGTAACGGCATTTTTAGGCTGTGAAAAAGTCTGACAAGACTTTTTCACAGCCTGAGTCCCCGCCGCCTTCTGGCGGCGGGGACTCCCGCATCCATCCCCTGTCAGGGGAAAATCAGCCGTACCGTGGTTCCCTGTCCCACGGCGCTCTCCAGCTCCACCTGGGCATCGTGGAGCACCGCTCCGTGCTTGACGATGGACAGGCCCAGTCCGGTGCCGCCGATCTCCTTGGAGTGGCTCTTGTCCACCCGGTAAAACCGTTCAAACACCCTCTGCTGGTCCTGCGCCGGAATTCCGATGCCGTTGTCTGTCACCGTCACCACGCCGCCATGCTCCCGGGGCGCGACGGAGACCTGGACCCTTCCTCCGGGCCGGTTATACTTGACGGCGTTGTCGCACAGGTTGTAGAGCATCTCCTCCAGCACGGCGGGCACGCCCTGGACAGAGAAGGAGGCGCCCTCCACCTTAATTTCCACCTGGGACTGCTTGGCCAAGGGCTCGATCCGTTCCTCCACCTTGCGGGCCAGCTGGAGCAGGTCCACCGACTCCCGGGACAGGCCGCCTCCCCCCTCATCCAGGCGGGAGAGGTGGATGATATCCTCCACCAGGGTGATCAGCCGCTGGGTCTCCTTATAGATGTCCCCCGCGAAGCCGGCCACATCCTCCGGCTTCACCATGCCGTTTTTGATGATCTCCGCCATGCCGGAGATGGCGGTCAGGGGGGTTTTCAGCTCATGGGAGACGTTGGCGGTGAACTCTCTGCGCAGCTTTTCTCCCTGCTCCCGCTCGGTCACGTCCAGCAGCACCAGAACAGCACCGTCCACCTGGCCGTCCCGGGAAACCGGGTCGGCCAGCAGCTGAATGCAGCGCTCCTCCCGTTCCAGACGGGCCTGGTTGCGCTGCCCGTTCAGGGCCCGCTCCACCACATGCTGGAACACATCGCTCCGGTCCAGAGTCAGCACGCTGGCCTCCTCCGCCGGGGCGGGCGCCCCCAGCAGCCGCAGCGCTCCCGAGTTATAGGAGAGGATATGGCCCTTCCGGTCCAGCAGGACGAACCCTTCCGACATGTTCTCGGTGAGGGCGGTAAACTCTCCCTGGCGCTGCCGCGCCTCCTCCATCTGTGCCCGGATGGTGTCGTTCTGCCTGCGGATGCGGGTGAGCAGCGGAGAGAGCTCGTCGTACACATTACACTCCTCCGGATGCTCCAGATCCAGCTCCAGAATGGGCCGGATGATCTGCCTGGACAGCCGGGAGGACAGCACGCCGGCCAGAATCAGCGTGACGGCCAGAATGACCAGCAGGGGCGGGAGCATGGAGATCAGCAGGGTCACCACCGTGCTCTGGGCGCTGGCCAGGCGGATCACCGAGCCGTCCTCCAGCCGGCGGGCGGCATAGATGGTGGTCTCTGACAGGGTGCTGGAGAGGCGCACCGCCGTCCCCTGGGAGCTGAGCATGGCCTCCCGAATCTCCTCCCGGTCAGCGTGGTTCTCCATTTCAGCCGCGTCGGCCGCGCTGTCATAGAGCACATCGCCGTCAGATGCCACCCAGGTGATGCGGCTGGCGGGCTGCAGGCCGTCCAGATAGTCCATCCCAATGGACTCCACCCCCTGGGCCACCAGGCGGCACTCCGACTCCAGCTCCTGGGTCAGCTGGCTGCTGAAATGTTGATAGAGGACCCCCATAAACAGGGCCGCAGACAGCAGGAATACCAGAATTCCCACTGTCATCGAATTTCGAAAAATCTTTGCAGACATGTCTGGCTCCTTGTTCTCAATCTTTTTCTCCGCCGGACCGGACCGGAACAGGGCGCTGAAGAGAGCGCGCAGGAGGCAGAGGCTCACAGCGGTGAAATGCAAGCGCCCCCGGAGCGCGGCACCGCGGCGGCCTAATCCCCGGTAATTTTGTACCCAATCCCCCGGACGGTTTCAATACAGCCTCCCGAGGCCCCCAGCTTCTGCCGCAGGGTCCGGATATGTACGTCCACGGTGCGGCTGGCGCCGTCAAATTCATAGCCCCATATCGTATTGAGCAGCTGGTCCCTGGTGAACACCGTCCCCCGCCGCTCCAGCAGCAGGCACAGCAGCTGAAATTCCTTCAGCGTCAGGGTCACGTCCCGGTCCCCGTCCCGGACAATGTGCCGGCCCGGGTCCACATACAGCGTGCCCAGCTGGTAGTGCTCCCCCTCCCGGCCGCTCTCCTGCCCGGTGTGGCGCAGGGCGGCCCGGATGCGGGCCATCAGCTCCATCATGCCGAAGGGCTTTGTGATATAGTCGTCCGCCCCCTCGTCCAGGCCCAGCACCTTGTCGTACTCGGTACCCTTGGCCGTCAGCATCAGGACGGGCAGCCTCTTTGTCTCGGGCGAGGACCGCAGGCGCTTGAGCACCTGCAGGCCGTCCTCCTCCGGCAGCATGATGTCCAGCAGCAGCAGGTCGGGCCTGCGCTCCTCCATCGCGCTCCAGAGGAGGGAGGGCCGCTCGAAGCCCTCAGCCTCCATTCCCTGGCTGTTCAAGGTATATACCACCAGTTTCCGGATGCTGGCGTCATCCTCCAGGATGTAGATCACAGCTCCATCCCCTCTTTTCTCAAGTAACTCCTGAAACGGCTCCGGCCGTCCGGGGGGAGGGATCAGCCCTCCTCATAGTGGCCGGTGAGGGAATATTCCACCCACTGGGCCACATTGACCGAGTGGTCGCCGATGCGCTCGAAGTACTTGGCCACCATCATCAGGTCCAGGCAGACGCTGCCGTTTTCTCCCGAGGAGATCAGCTGGATCAGCTTGCCGCGCATCTTCAGGAACAGATCATCCACCGTGTCATCCGCCACAATCACGGCGTGGGCCAGCGCCTCGTCCCCCCGGACAAAGGCGTCCACGCTGTCGGTCACCATCTCCACGGCGGCCTTGGCCATCTCGGCAATGGGCACCTGGCCGCACAGCTCCCGGCTCTCGATATCCCGGGCAATTTCCGCGATGTCGGCGGCCTGGTCGCCGATGCGCTCCATATCGGAGATCATCTTCAGGGCGGCGGACACCGCCCGCAGGTCCCGGGCCACCGGCTGCTGCCGCAGCAGCAGGCGCATGCACTGGCTCTCGATCTCCCGCTCCTTCTCGTCGATCTCCCGCTCCAGGGCGTTGGCCCGCTGGCCCAGCTCCATGTCTCCCTCCAGCAGGGCCTTGGTGGCGGCCGAGATGGCCTCCTCGCACAGGGCCCCCATGCGGATCAGCTCCACGTTCAGCTGATCCAGTTGTTCGTGAAAGGCGTTTCTCATTAACCGAACCTCCCGGTGATGTAGTCCTCCGTCCGCTTGTCCTTGGGCATGGAGAAGATCTGCTCCGTATCCCCGAACTCCACCATCTCGCCCAGCAGGAAAAAGGCGGTGTTGTCCGAAATGCGGGCGGCCTGCTGCATATTATGCGTGACCATGATGATAGTATAATCCTTTTTCAACTCCACCGCAAGGTCCTCGATCTTGGAGGTGGAGATGGGGTCCAGGGCGGAGGTGGACTCGTCCATCAGCAGGACGTCGGGCTCCACAGCCAGGGCCCGGGCGATGCACAGGCGCTGCTGCTGGCCACCGGACAGGCCCAGGGCGGACTTCTTCAGCCGGTCCTTCACCTCGTCCCAGATGGCGGCGCTGCGCAGAGAGTTTTCCACAATCTCATCCAGCCGGACCTTGTTCCGGATACCGTGGGTCCGGGGGCCGTAGGCCACGTTGTCATAGATGGACATGGGGAAGGGGTTGGGCTTTTGAAAGACCATGCCGATCTGCTTGCGCAGCCAGGTCACGTCCACACTGGAGTCGTAGATTTCGTGGCCCCGGTACTGAACCGAGCCGGTGATCTTGACCCCTTCCACCAGGTCGTTCATCCGGTCCAGGGTTTTGAGGAAGGTGGACTTGCCGCAGCCGGACGGACCGATGAGGGCGGTGATCTCATGCTCCGGGATGGCCATGTCCACGTCGTGGAGGGCGTGGTGGGCCCCGTACCAGAGATTCAGCTTTTTTGTTTCGATAGCGGTGGCCATATACAATTCTCCCTTATTTCTTTAATTTGCGGCCCACCAGATTCGAGGCCAGGTTGATGACCAGGGTGATGACAATGAGCACCACAGCCACGGAGAAGGCCAGGTCGAAGTCGGCCCGCACCTTGGCGTAGACGTAGAGGGCCACGCTCAGGGTGGAACCGGAGGCGGAGAAGAAGCTCTCCAGACCGTTTCGGAAGAAGTTCTGCATCTGCATACTCATGCCCACGGTGTAGAGGAGAACCGCGCTCTCGCCCACAATGCGGCCGATGGCCAGGATGCAGCCGGTGACGATGCCGTCGATGGAGGAGGGCAGCACCACGGTGCGGATCATGTGCCACTTGCCGCTGCCCAGGCCCAGGGAGGCCTCGCGGTAACTCTGGGGCACTGTCTTGAGGCTCTCCTGGGTGGTGCGGATGACGGTGGGCAGAGTCATGATCACCAGGGTGAAGGCGCCGGCAATCAGGGTCTTGCCCAGCGCCAGGGACTCGGCAAAGACCAGCACACCCACCAGAGCGTAGATGATGGAGGGGATGCCGGCCAGGGTCTCGGTGGCGAACTCGATGGCAGCCACCAGCTTGTGGTTGGTGGCGTACTCGGTGAGGTAGATGGCAGCGCCCACGCCCAGGGGCAGCACCACGATGAGGGTGGCGATGATGACATAGAGGGTGTTCAGAATGGCGGGGCCGATGCCCTGAACATCGTTAATCACGCTCTCCTCCGAGGTCAGGAATTCCCAAGTAAGGTTGGGCAGCCCCCGGTACAGGATATAGCCCAGCAGGAAAACAAGCAGGGCCACCACGATGGCCGCGGCGACATAAATGAGGGTGCGCATCCCCACATCATAGACTCTGCGGCGGGCAGACAGGCCCTGGGGCGCGATTCCCTGCGCCTGCGGATTCTCTTTGTTGCCGGTCATTACGCTCAGCCCTCCTTGTCCCGCTTGAGGAATACATTGAGGATCACGTTGATGCACATGATAAACAGGAACAGCACAAGGCCGATGGAAAACAGGGCCTGGCGCTGAAGGCCGCTGGAATAGGCCAGCTCCACCGCGATGCCGGTGGTGAGGAACCGGACACTGGAGAGAAGATCGGGCATATTGGCCACATTGCCGGCCACCATCATGATGGCCATGGCCTCGCCGATGGCGCGGCCCACGCCCAGCACCACGGCGGCGGCGATACCGCTCTTGGCCGCCGGGGCGGAGACCCGGAAATAGGTCTCGATATCGGTGGCTCCCAGGGCCAGGGAGGCCTCCTCATACTCCTTGGGCACCGCATTGAGGGCGGTCTCAGACACCGAGATGATGGAGGGCAGGATCATGATGGCCAGCACCACGATGGATGCCAGCAGGCTCTCGCCGGCGGCGGTGTTGAAGGTCTCCCGAATGAAGGGGACCAGCACCATCAGGCCCACCAGGCCGTACACGATGGAGGGAATACCGGCCAGCAGATCCACCACGGGGCGGACGACGGCGGCCACACGCCGGGGGGCCACCTTGGAGAGAAACACAGCCATGAGGAAGCCGATGGGCACGCCGATGAGGATGGCGCCGGCGGTGCCGTAGACGGAGGTGAGAATCATGGGCAGGATGCCGAACTTGGGCTCCTCTGCCGTGGAGGCCCACTCGGTGCCGAAGAGGAAGTTCACCAGGCCGATCTCCCGGATGGCGGGAAGGCCGGAGATGATCAGGTAAATGGTGATGACCAGCACGAAGGCGATGGCGATGAAGCCGCAGATAAAGAAGATCAGCTGCATCACCGACTCCAGCGGGCGCATGTTCTTCCGGCGGGAGCCCTCCTGCGCGGGCTCAGCGGGAGAATTGCGCAGAGATTGTTCGTTCATAGAATACCAACTTTCCCTTTCTTGCACCTCTGCTGAGAAGGAGCGCGAATCAGGCTTCGCGATTCTTCCCAACAGAGGTGTTACATACCAGAACAAGCCCCCGTGAGGGCGGGGGCTTGTTCTGCAGCGATTGTGGAATTAAACTCAGGCGTTGGGGGACACGCAGCCGGCGGCCTCGATCTCGTCGGCGGCGTCCGCGCTCATGGCCCAATCCAGGAAGGTCTGGGCGGCGGCGGAGAGCTCGGCGCCCTCCTTGGTGACCATGACGAAGGGGCGCTGGATCTCGTAAGTGCCGTCAGCCACAGTGGCCTCGGAGGGAGCCACACCGTTGACCTGCAGGGCCACCACGCTCTCGTCCACAGCGGACAGGGAGGCATAGCCGATGGCGTTGGGATTGCCGGCCACGGAGCCGATCACCTCGCCGGTGGACTCGTACTCGTTGGTGTAGACGCACTGGTCCTCGACCCCTACGATCTCCTCGAAAGCGCCGCGGGTGCCGGAGGCGGCGTCACGGCCGATGACGGCGATGGGGGCGTCGGCGCCGCCCAGCTCGGACCAGTTGGTGATGGTGCCGTTGTAGATCTGGGCGATCTGCTCCACGGTCAGGTTGGTGACGGTGTTCTCGGGGTTGACCACAATGGCCACGCCGTCCAGGGCGACGATGTTCTCCACGGCGCCCTCGGCCTTCTCCTCATCGGTCAGAGCGCGGGAGGACAGGCCGATGTCCACGGTGCCGGCCAGGACGTTGGTGATGCCGGAGCCGGAGCCGGTGCCGGAGTAGTTCACGGTCACATCGGGGTACATGTTTCCAAAGGACTCCTGGAAGGCGGCCATCACATCGGCCATGGAGGTGGAGCCGTCGGTGTTGACGGTGCCGCTGATCTCGGTGGTGGCGTCGCTGCCGGAGGTCGAGCCGCCGGTCTGGCTGGTGGTGGAACCGCCGGTGCTGGCGCTGCCGCCGGTAGAGGTATCGCCGCTGCTGCCGCAGCCGGCCAGCAGGGAGAGGGCCATGACAATGGACAGACCCAGGCAAGTCAGTTTTTTCATTTCAATGTGCTCCTTTTGTCTTGATTTTGATGTATTTGGTTCTCCTGATTACGGTGCCAAGTATAAAAAAGAATTGTAAAATTCAAAACATCCACTCTGTTAAATCTATGTAAAGTCCCTTGAAATGTTAAAAATAGAACAGGGGACGGGGGTAAAATGCACACCCCGTCTCCTGTTTGCACAAATTTCCGCGCTCTGCGGGACGTCCGTTCAGGCCCGCCCCTCCGCTGTGCTCCGGTCGCGGAACAGCAGGGAGACGCACCACACGGCGGACAGGCCCACCAGCGTGTAGATGATCCGGCTGATCATGCTGGCGGAGCCGCCGCATGCAAAAGCCACCAGATCAAATTGGAACAGACCGACGCTGCCCCAGTTCAGCCCGCCGATGATCAGCAGCGTCAGGGCGATCTTGTCCATCATGATTTCAAGCTCTCCTCCTCAGGCTTGCGCCCAGGTCTCATTGAAAGAAGCGCCGGACAGATTCCGCGCCTCTTTCAACTGCGGTTAGCCTTTCCATCCCCGCGCCTCGTTATACCATTCAAACAAATTTTTAAAATCCGGACCCGCTCATCCGGCTGCCCCGCCCCGGCCGGACGGGCCGGGACATCCGGGTCACCCGCCCTGATCCTTCCGCTCCGGCGCATCCCCCCTGTCGTCCTCTTTCTGGCTCTGGGAGCCGAAGTAGAAGGCGATGACCACGGAAAAAATGGTAAAGAAGTCCTGGCTGCTCACCTTTCCGGAGATGGCCAGGGCGGCAAATACGGCGGTCAGAATCAGCGTGACAATGCTCTTGACACTCAAAAGGCCTATCAGCCTCTTGGACCACAGCTCCCACATGGCGCAGCTCCCTTTCCAAACTCAGATCATTCCGCGGGGCACAGTTTACCCCGCACTCCACTTTATGCACTTCCCCTTTTCTCTGCCAGTCCCCCGCCCGCTGAGGCGCGGGGGCGCGGCTGACCGCCCCTCGGGCTTCCCCGCCGTGAAGCGTCCCAGTTTTTCCGCCGGCAGTTTTGGGGACAAGCTGAGCCGTGCGCCCCGGGGGCGCACGGCTGCGGCAGAGGGCAGAACGCCCAGTTTTAAATTGAATTGGGAGGAACCCGCTGCTGGCGCCGCCCTAATATCCAGCAGGACTAAATCAAATTCCTTTGAATTTAGGGCTTGTGCCGCTGTCCTTGCATTTAGGACGGACGTTATTTCATATCCGTCCGCCGTCAAATTGTAAGAAAGCATTTTATTCAAAAAGCTGTCGTCCTCAACAACTAAAACGCGTTTCATAACCTCACTTCCTTTCCTTTGGGTAGAGTATATCAAGTAAATGTCCGCGAAATGTTACAGAGGAATATTTTGTTTTCTTCTTCCGTCAATCGGCTTTTCCGCGTCTTTGGGTATCAACCAAACACGGCTGAACTTTACCGCGCCGGGTATGCGCTCGCCCTCGCAAAGTTTCTGTACCCGCCTTTCGGAAATGCCCCATTTTGCCGCTGCTTCCGCGCAAGATATATATTCCATACAAGCACCCGTCCTTTCTGCTTAAAACCTACCATGATATATTATATACGGTCAAACGAATAATAGCAATAGGCAAAGCGTGAATAATAGGAAGTATTTAAGCTAATGCTATGAATTGTGTAGACATATCCAAAAGGAAAGATGAACAGTAGAATGTAGTAGGGTGAATGAAAATGGCAAAACGACCTGTACCATTGTACGATTTTAAGGCTTTCGGGGCAGCCATAAAAGCCGCGAGAAAAGAATACGGCGAGAGCCGGAAAAAGGTAAGCGACGAGTTATATATTTCCCCGCGCTAC
>CAJFVL010000036.1 GCA_904420465.1 uncultured Clostridium sp. | reverse complement strand
ATTTCGTTGGTTTGGTGCCGGTGACCGGACTCGAACCGGTACGCTGTCGCCAGCGGTGGATTTTGAGTCCACTACGTCTACCAATTCCATCACACCGGCAGGCACAAAAAGCATTATACATGAAAAATGATCGTTTGGCAATAGAAAAAGCTGAATTCTCCCGGCAATTAGACGGAGGCCGAAGGCGGGCCTATACGCCGGCCCGCTTGGCCTTTCCGATAATTTCCTCCATCTCAATCCCCCAGACCGCTGTGGCGCTCAGACTCGTTTCAATGGCCCGGTCGAAGCCGTCCATAAAATCGGGCGTCAGCTTTTGGCACAGGGCGCGCAGAGCCGCAGCCTTCTCCGCAGGGTCCAGGACCTCTGATGCGGTTCCTGTGACGATGACGGACTGGAAGTAAGAGGTATACATGGCAGGGGGGATGAAAGCGGGGGTATCCGCCCCCACAAAGGTAATGCAAACCCTGGGATTTTGACGCAGCAGCTGGATTTTGCGGCCCTCCCTGGCGCAATGGAAATACAGGCGGTTTTCCACACGGACCAGGGAGAGAGGCAGACAGTAGGGGGTCGCCGTTCCGGTGGAGACAGCAACCACGCCGTGGCTGCAGCGGTCGATCAGAGCAAGAGAAAAATCCAGATTCTGCTGGCGGTCAGATCGCCTCATGTGAATCCTCCTTGTCCGCGGGCCGGGACAAAAGTCCGGCAATGGCGTGATAGATGCTGGACGGGTCAGACTGGAATCTGGCAGCCATGGCGGCCGCCTGAACCTGATCCGGCACCAACAGGCGCAGATCCAGCAGCGGTCCCCCCGCATCACAAAAATACAGGTGCAGCGTATAGGTGGAGTCCTCGTTTGGCTGGATCTGTGTCTGAACCTGGGCCTCGCGGCGCAGAGCCTCATTCACCTTAACCAGATTTTCGTCACAGTGCATCCGAACGGAGTAGGGCAGGCTGCTTTGACAGATTTCGCTGTTGCGCCGGCCCTTTTCTGTGATGGAATAGCGGCCGTCCTTGCACAGAAGCTGTCCCGTCTCCACCATGTGCTCCACCGCCTGAGTCAGGGAAAAATAATCTACCCCGGCGTCGCACAGAGCCAGATCCAGCAGCTGAAGAAAGGTAATGGGCCCGGCGGCATGAGACAGGATATAGAGGACGAGCAGCTTCAGATCCAGCTCGTCCCGGATATAGCCCACAGACGACAAGGGAAGCACTCCTTTCAAAAGACTTGCCCAGGCAGGAGGCAGTCGCCCAGGACGGTATTCATTATAACGGCTGGAGCGGCAAAAGGCAAGAGGGCCTTGTTCAGAGCCGCGCACCAAACGGCGGCGGGCTCATAAGATGGGGTGTAAGCGCAACACGACGGACAGGTCGAACGGCCTGGTCTATTTCATCAAGTGAATCTGTTTAGGAGGGAACGGTATGCCTGAAAAGGTCGTGCCCGGCCCCATCTGCGAGGACCGCAGCATCCGGGAGGCCGTGTGTATACACACCAGAAAAATTTTCGATTCCTGTAAAGATAAAGACTGCATTGAGGATTTGCGGGTCTATCCCACCCGGGGCTCTCAGGAAGTCATTGACCGGGCTCTCTCGGTCAAGGCAGGGTGCGCCGAACTGCTGTACGCATACATTGACGTGGAGCCGGTGAGTTTTAACCGGGGCTTCTACACCGTGGATGTGCGGTATTTCTACCGCATCACGGCGGACGCCTTTGTGGGAGCGGCCCGCCCTGTGGAGATCTCCGGTCTGGCTGTATTTGACAAGCGGGTGGTGCTGTTTGGCAGTGAGGGGAGCGCCAAGGTGTTCTCCTCCAAGGGGGAGGACTGCGCCCTGGACGCCCAGGGGCAGCCCACAAGCAACGCCCCCATCGCGGTGGTGGAGGCCGTGGACCCGCTCATCCTGAGCATGAAGCTGGTGGATGTCTGCGACTGCCGGCCCTCTGACTGCGGATGTGCCGACATCCCCACGGCGGTGGCGGCCTGCTTCCCCGAGGATCTGATGATGACGGGCGATGTTCACCGCCTGTACGTCACACTGGGCCAGTTCTCCATCATTCGTCTGGAGCGGGATACCCAGCTTCTGATCCCTGTCTACGACTACTGCCTGCCTGAGAAGGAGTGCACCTGCGGCGGCGAGTGCTGCCAGGAGGACCCCTGTGAACTGTTCCAGCGGGTTCAGTTCCCGGTCAGCGAGTTTTTCCCGCCCAGCGGGCTGCCCCAGCGGGAGAACAGCTATCAGGAGGTCCGGACCTGTGCCTGCCGCTGAACAGGCGGAGGGGGACGGAGTTTCATCAGCCGTGCAGTAAAGTGACTCTGTGGTCAGGGGCACGGACGCTGCCTATGGAGAGAGGAGCCTGGAGAAAACTCCAGGCTCCTCTTGAGCTGCCGAAAGATTCCGGCGGAGATGTTTGAATGGATAAAAAGCATAGAATTACATCAGGGGGGCGAACACCCGCAGGATGCTGCGGTAGAGCTGCAAAATAATATTGAGGTGCTTGAACTGGCGGGGGGGGACGGGCTGGCAGACCTCCAGCGTCTCCTTGAAGTCACGGGTGATGTCCTGGATACAGGGGGCTTTGTACATCCAGACGCCGTCCTCAAAATGGAGAAACAGACTGCGGTAGTCCAGATTGACGGTGCCGACGGTGGCAAACTGGCCGTCCACCACAAAATTCTTGGCGTGAATGAAGCCGGGGGTGTACTCATAGATGCGGACCCCGGCCCTCAGCAGCGGAGGGTAGTGAGCCCGGGTGACCTCAAAGACATAGCGCTTGTCCGGAATATGGGGGGTGATGATGCGCACGTCCACCCCGGACTTGGCGGCGTTGCACAGGGCGGTGTTGGTGGCCACGTCAATGACCAGGTAGGGGGTGGTGATATAGATATACTTCCGGGCCTTGGCGATCATGTTGAGGTAGACTGACTGGCCAACCGCCTCCCGGTCCAGGGGGGTGTCGGTGTAGGGCTGAACAAAGCCGGCCCAGGGACGGGCGGGGGAGACGGGGGGGCGGAAGCGGTCAAACTCCTCATCCCAGCCGCAGCAGTGATCCCACATGGTCAGGAACATGACGGTCATGGACCACACCGCGTCCCCCTCCAGAAGAATGGCGCTGTCCTTCCAGTGGCCGAAGCGCTCCCGGCGGTTGATATACTCGTCAGCCAGATTGATGCCCCCGGTAAAGCCCACCCTGCCGTCGATGATCAGCAGCTTCCGGTGGTCCCGGTTGTTCAGGCGCAGGGTCATCACGGGAAGAAAGCGGTTGAACACCCTGCACTGGATTCCCCTGGCGGTCAGCTGCTCGTTATAATCCCGGGGGAGGGTGAACATACAGCCCATGTCATCATAGATCAGGCGCACCTCGACGCCCTGAGCCGCCTTGCGCTCCAGAACGGACAGCACGCTGTCCCAAAACACACCGGGCTGAATGATAAAATACTCCAGAAAGATATACTGCTCCGCCTTTTCCAGCTCCTCCAGCATCCGGGGGAAGGCCTGATCACCCAGAGGAAAATACTCCGTTGCAGTATTGGCATAGAGGGGGCAGGCCGCATAGTGCTCCAGATAGGCGGACTGACCGTAGGCGTCTCCGTCCAGGGGCAGCAGGTCCTCCGCCTTGAACTCATCCCGAAGGGCCAGAAAGGACTTCTTGACAATGCCCTGCATCCGGCGGCGGGTGCGCCCGGGAATCTGTCCGCCGCCCACCATCAGGTAAAAGACGCCCCCGAACACCGGAAAGGGAAGAACAACCAGCAGCCAGGCAATTTTATAGGCCGGTTCCATCTGACTGCCCACGATGGCCAGGGCGGCGGCCACGCTGACCAGAATACAGCACCAGTAAAAGACCTGGGTGTATTCAGAAAAGGCGAGCACCATAGCCCCCAGGATGCCCACCTGGGCCAGCAGAGCCAGGGCGCACAGCACCGAGCGGTGAAACAGGAGGTAGAGGAGCTTTTTCATGGGGACCTTCTTTCTTTTGCTGGATGGGAAGGAGCGGGTATACCGGGTCAGGGCTGCTCCAAAAGAGAGCAGCAGGGCGTGCCGTTTTCAATCTGGAGCAGGCCGAAGCTGATTCGGCTTGGACCTGGGTTCATGACCCACAGCCCATTTTCCAGCCGCTGGCAGTAAGGACGGTGGGTGTGGCCGAACAGGAGGACGTCCGCGCCGGCAGACTGTGCGGCGGCCAGGGCCTGGGCATAGCCCGACTTCACATGCCAGATGTGGCCGTGGGAGAGGAGCACCCGCACCCCTTCCAGGGTAATGAGGCGCTGGAGGGGCAGGCTTGTCCACCCGTCACAGTTGCCTGGGACCATGCAGAAGGGCAGCCTGGGATAAGCCAGGGACACCTCCTCCGCATCCTGGGACAGGTCCCCCAGGTGGATAACCTGATCGGGCTGGTGCTCCTCGATGGCGTGGTACATGCCAGCCAGGGAGCGGTGGGAATCGGAAAAAACCAGGGCTTTCAAAACTTGTCACCTAACCGTTCTAAACGCATATACTGAACATGAGATCATGGAAAAAGGAGGTCGTTCCAATGAAAGACGGCCATAAAAAACAAAGCGGCGGAACGCAGGCGGCCGATCTGACAAAAAACCGGGAAGCGATCGGACGTCTGGCCCAGTCAAGCGACGCCCAAAAGCTGATGGCCATGCTTCAGAAGCGGGGGGGCGTCCGGGAAGCGGCCCAGGCGGCCGCCGGAGGGGATGCGAAGGAGCTGATGGCCATGATGGACCAGCTGATGCACTCCAAGGAGGGAGCGGAGCTGGTGGAGCGTATCCAGCGCCAGGCGAGAGAGGCGGGGCTGACCTAAGGGCCGGCCGCCGGAGAGGGGGGAGGGCGCCATGGCGGAGCTGGAGGAGCAGCTCAATTCCATTTTGGGAGATCCGGAGGCCATGGGAAAAATCATGGCCCTGGCCCGGTCTCTGTCCGGCGGCGAAGCGGGAAAGCCCGAGGAGTCGGGACCGGCAGGGCCTCAGTCCGGGGAACCGGAGCAGGAAAAGGGGGAGGGGCCCGACTTGTCCGATCTCCTGCGGCAGATGGACCCGGGAATGCTCCAGATGGGGATGCGGCTGTTTCAGGACTATCAGCACAGGGACGACCGCAGCGCCGCGCTGCTGGCCGCTCTGAGGCCCTTTCTCAAGGAGGACCGGAGGGCCAGGCTGGACCGGGCGCTGGAGCTGGTGCGGATGGTCCGCCTGATCCGGGCGGTTCTGGGGGCCGCGGGGGGAAAGGGGGAGCGCGGGGATGTATAACCGTTATATCCCAAAGGACGCGGCTTATACCCGGGTGGAGGCGGAGCCGCCGAAGGCGGAGAAGCGATCAGAGCCCCGACCCGGCCAGAGCCGGGGAAACAGCTTTCAGCTGCCCCGGTTTCTGACCGGGAAAGACGGGCTGCTTTCCGGAAGCGGAGGGATAAGCAGCCTGCTGAAGTCCCTGAAGCTGGACAACATTGACAAAGGAGACGTTCTGCTGCTGCTGATTATCCTGTTCCTTCTGGCGGAGGGGGATGATCTGGAGCTGGTCATTGCCCTGGGACTGGTTCTGCTTATGGGGCTTGGAGATCAGAAGGAGCCGGAGGAGCAGGAGATGGCGTAGATGAAGTCATGCGCTTTCCGGCGTGTGGAGCACTGTGCCGTCAGGCAGCTGGAAGGAGGCGTCCGAAGGACAGGGGGACTGGGCGGGGGAATAGGCGCTCATGCGGTAGACCAGCTGTTCGTCCTGTACCATCTCAGCGGAGATGAGCAGACCGCTGTCCACGCTGACCCAGTACTGCTCCGTCAGCCCATCCTCCAGCTGAACCTCCACCCAGACGCAGGGGAAGGAGCCGCGCAGCTCATACCCAGCGTCTGTAATCTGGGCAGGATCAAGCTGCAGCACCGTCTCGTATGTGGGCAGGCGCTGGGACAGGTCGGCGGAGCGGTCGTCGGCGGGCGCCGTCTCATAGCTCTGAGAGCCCTCGTACCAATAATAGAGGGTATGGCCGTCCGTCAGGTCGTGGCGCACGATCCCCGAGGGAAGAACCTGACGGCTGTGGGACCAGCTCTCGTCCACCCAAACCTGAACCGGGGTGGAGGACGAGCCCCCCTCCCAGAAGGTTTCAACGGTCAGCTCCCGGTAGTAGCTGCCGGTGCGGGTCAGGGTGGCGATGACGCTTTGAACCGTTTCAGGGGTCACCGCCACCGTCTGAAGCTGTCCGGAGGATGAGTCCCCGCCCTGGGAGGAGCTGTCCCCCGGCTGTGTACCGGAGCCGGGCAGCTCCACCGACGGGGTGTTGAGAAGAAAGAGACTCCGGCCGAAGCTGGTGAACAGGGCCCCCACAATCACGACAATGACGGCCACTGCAATGAGAAGCCGGTTTTTGGAATCCAAATCGGAAGGCCCCCTTTTCACAAGGATTGAAGCAGTCAGGCGCCAAAGGGCTGGGGCGGCTCCGGACGCAGGCCGAAGCGCCACTCCACCGCGTCGGCGATGCGGCGGCAGGCCTGGCCGTCTCCGTATGGGTTGACGGCCCGGGCCATGGCGGCGTAAGCGGCCGGGTCGGTGAGCAGCTCCCTGGCCATGGAGAAGATGGCCTCCTCCTCCACCCCGGCCAGCTTTACCGTGCCGGCCTGGACGGCCTCGGGCCGCTCGGTCTCGCGCCGCAGGACCAGCACCGGCTTGCCCAGGGCGGGGGCCTCCTCCTGCAGGCCGCCGGAATCGGTCATCACCAGGAAGCAGCGGGCCATCAGGTTGTGCATCTCATCCACCGCCAGGGGAGCGATGAGGTGGATGCGGGGGTGGCCGTCCAGATACTTGTGGGCGGCCTCCTGGACCACGGGAGACAGGTGGACGGGATAGACCAGCTGGGTCTCCGGAAAGCTGTCGGCGATGCGGCGAAGGGCGGTCATGATGTGGGCCATGGGCTCGCCGTAGTTCTCCCGCCGGTGGCAGGTGACGAGGATGACTTTTTGATTGACATAATCCAGATGATTGAGAATTTCGTCTGAAAAGGTAAAATCCTTTACAACTGTGGTCTGAAGGGCGTCGATCACGGTGTTGCCGGTGAGGAAGATCTCGCCGGACAGCCGCTCCCCCAGCAGGTTGTCCCGGTTGGCGGGGGTGGGGCAGAAGTGGAGCTCGGCGATGGCGCCCACCATGCGCCGATTCATCTCCTCTGGAAAGGGAGACCACTTGTCATAGGTGCGCAGGCCGGCCTCCACATGGCCCACCGGGATCTGGTGGTAAAAGGCGGCCAGAGCTCCGGCGAAGGTGGTGGAGGTGTCCCCATGGACCAGCACCAGGTCGGGCCTGGCCTCCTCCAGCACCCCGTCCATGCCGGTGAGACAGCGGGAGGTGATGGAGGAGAGGGTCTGACGGGGCTGCATGATGTTCAGGTCGTAGTCGGGCCTGACCTGGAAAATATCCAGCACGGAGTCCAGCATCTCCCGGTGCTGGGCGGTGACGCAGCAAAGGGACTCCAGCCCGGGCCGGCGGGACAGCTCCCGCACCAGGGGGCACATCTTCACTGCCTCGGGCCGGGTGCCGAAAATGGACATCACTCGAATGGGCTTCATTTGTCGGAGCGGTCCTCCTCTCCAAAGAAGTTTTCGTTGCCGGCGATCTGGGTGCCGGAGCCGGAGGGGGAGGCGCTGTCATCCTTATGGCCTCCGGTGTGTCCCAGATAGAGCTTGGCGGCCAGAAAGCCGGCCCCGCACAGGGCCAGCAGGAAGAGCATGGCCCGCACCGCGCCCGCGGTGGTGAGCACCACGGCGGACAGCCCCAGGATGGCGCTGATGACATAGAGCATAGCCACCGCCTGCTTCTGGGAGAAGCCCATGTCAATGAGGCGGTGATGGATGTGCCCACGGTCGGGAGCCATGGGGGACTGGCCGTGGGACACCCGGCGGAGGATGGCAAAGCAGGTGTCAAAGATGGGCAGGCCCAGCATCAGGAAGGGGGCGGCAAAGGAGATAATGGTATAGAACTTGAACAGCCCCTGGATGGACACCACCGCCAGAATATAGCCCAGGAAGGTGGAGCCCGTGTCCCCCATAAAGATGCGGGCGGGGTTCAGATTATAGGGGAGGAAGCCGATGCAGGCCCCCGCCAGGGCGGCGGTGAGGACAGCCACGTCGGGCTCGGCCACATTCAAGGCGATGACCAGCAGGGTCATGGAGCTGATGGTGGACACTCCGCAGGCCAGACCGTCCAGGCCGTCGATCAGATTGACGGCGTTGGTGATGCCCACAATCCATAAAATGGTGATGGGATAGCTGAGCCAGCCCAGGTCCCAGTAGAGCTCGCTGCTGAAGATGTTGAGATTGGAGAGGAACACAATGCGGTTCCCTCCCATCACCGCCACCAGGGCGGCGAAGATCTGCACGCAGAACTTCAGCTTGGCGGACAGGGCGTAGATGTCATCAAAAATGCCCAGGATGACGATGATGACAGAGCCCAGCAGCATGGAACGCAGCTGCTGGGTAAGGGGGAGAAAGAGCAGGACGCTGAACAAAAAGCCAAAGAAAATGGCCAGCCCCCCCATGCGCGGGATGGGGTGGTCGTGCATCCGCCGGCCGTCCCGGGGCACATCCACCGCCCCGATGCGGAAGGCCAGTGAGCGCACCACCGGGGTGGAGACGAGGGAGATCAGGGCGGCCGCCGCCAGAGCGGCCGCCGCAGCGGCCACCACGGAGAGTTGAATTGTAATTTCCATATTTGGTCCTCTTTTGCCGCGGCTCAGCGGGCCACGAAGCCCACCTTTTTATATACCTTGCGCAGGGTTTTGTTGGCCACATAGGAGGCCTTCTCCGCTCCGGCCTTGTAGACGCTCTCCAGATAGGCCTTGTCCTTCAGAATGCGTTCCGCCTCCTCCCGGATGGGCCGCAGGCACTCCACCACAGCTTCGCCCACTGCGGGCTTAAAGACGCCGTAGCCCTTGCCGTCAAACTCGGACTCGATTTCCTCAAAGCTTTTGCCGGTGACGGCGGCATAGATGTTCATCAGGTTGGAGACGCCGGACTTGCCCTGCGGATCGTAGCGGACGCACCGCTCCGTATCGCTGTCGGTGATAGCCCGCTTGAACTTGCGCTGGATGTCCTCGGGCTTCTCCATCAAAAAGACGCAGCCCTCCGGGATGGATTTGCTCATTTTGCTGTCCGGCGTGGTGAGTCCCATGATCCGGGCCCCGGCCTTGGGAATATAGGGCTCCGGCATCTTGAATACCTCGCCGTAGATGCCGTTGAAGCGCTGGACGATGTTCCGGGTCAGCTCCACATGCTGCTTCTGGTCCTCACCCACGGGGACATAGTCGGGCTGGTAGAGCAGAATGTCAGCGGCCATCAGGGCGGGGTAGGTGAACAGGCCGCCGTTGATGTTGTCCTTGTGCTTGGCCGACTTGTCCTTGAACTGAGTCATGCGGGACAGCTCGCCGAACATGGTGTAGCAGTTGAGCACCCAGCCCAGCTCCGCATGGGCGGGGACGTGGGACTGGATGAACAGGGTGTTCTTCTCCGGGTCCAGGCCGCAGGCGATATACTGGGCCAGCTGCTCCAGGGTGCGGCGGCGCAGGTCGGCGGGGTTCTGCCGCACGGTGATGGTGTGCATATCCGCCATGAAGTAATAGTTGTCAAACTCGTCGGTGCGCTCCACCCAATTTTTAATGGCCCCCAGGTAGTTGCCCAGATGCAGGTCGCCGCTGGGCTGGATGCCGGAAAGCATAACTTTCTTTTCGTCCATTTCGAAGCGAAACTCCTTTGTCCGGGGTCCGCGGGTACAGACCCCATAATATCACAATATTCTACCACGGGAAGGAGAATCTGGCAAGTCTGGAAGGGCCGCCCTCCCCCTTTAGTGTGCCCCAAAATAAGGAGAGCTTGGCAGGGGGGAGGGAAAAGCGCGGCGGCCGGAGCCGCCGCGCTGGGACAGGCCGGGTGCCTGAAAGGAAGCTCAGCCGTTGCCCCGGCTGCCGTTCCACTTCCACTCCCGCACCTCGGGCAGGTCCTGGCCGTGGGTATTGATGTACTGCCGGTGCTCCACCAGCTTGTCCTTCATCTCCTGGATGACGTAGGCGGCGGTGTTGCCCAGCTGGGGCAGCCGCTTCACCGTGTCCATCACCAGATGGAAGCGGTCCAGGTCGTTGCGCACCCGCATGTCAAAGGGGGTGGTGATGGTGCCCTCCTCCTTGTAGCCCCGGACGTGGAGCTTCTTGTTGTGCCGGCGGTAGGTCAGCTCGTGGACCAGGGTGGGGTAGCCGTGGAAGGCGAAAATGATGGGGGCGTCAGTGGTGAAGATAGCGTCATAGTCCTCGTCGGTGAGGCCGTGGGGGTGCTCGGTGTGGGGCTGAAGCTTCATCAGATCCACCACGTTGACCACCCGGATTTTCAGGTCGGGGAGATATTTGTGCAGAATGGTGACGGCGGCCAGCGTCTCCAGGGTGGGGGTGTCGCCGCAGCAGGCCAGCACCGCGTCGGGCTCACAGCCCTGGTCATTGGAGGCCCACTGCCAGATGCCGATTCCGTGGGTGCAGTGCTTGATGGCCTCGTCCATGTTCAGCCACTGGGGCCGGGGCAGCTTGGAGGCCACCATCACGTTGATCTGGTCCCGGCTCTGGATGCAGTGGTCAAAGACGGACAGCAGGCAGTTGGCGTCAGGGGGGAGGTAGAGGCGCACCACGTCGGCCTTTTTGTTGGCCACATGGTCCAGAAAGCCCGGGTCCTGGTGGGTGAAGCCGTTGTGGTCCTGCTGCCACACATTGGAGGTGAGCACATAATTCAGGGAGGCAATGGAGTTCCGCCAGGGCAGCTGCCGGGACATCTTCAGCCACTTGGCGTGCTGGGACACCATGGAGTCCACAATGCGGACAAAGGCCTCATAGCTGTTGAGAAAGCCGTGCCGGCCGGTGAGCAGGTAGCCCTCCAGCCAGCCCTGGCACAGGTGCTCGGACAGGGCGGCGTCCATCACCCGGCCGTCGGGGGAGAGGTTCTCGTCGGCCCGGGGGTCCAGCTGGGCCTCCCAGCGGCGTCCGGAGGCCTGAAAGACCTGGGACAGGCGGTTGGAAGCCGTCTCGTCCGGGGCAAAGATACGGAAATTCCGGGCGGACAGGTTCAGCCGCATCACGTCCCGCACATATCCCCCCAGCACCGCCATGTCCTCGGCCTCCACCTCGCCGGGCTGAGGCACATCCAGTCCGTAGGCCTGAAAATCGGGTACGCGCAGGTCCCGCAGCAGCAGGCCGCCGTTGGCGTGGGGATTGGCCCCCATCCGCCGCGTCCCCTTGGGGGCAAGCTCCTGGAGGCGGGGAACCAGGGCGCCCTCCTTGTCAAAGAGCTCCTCCGGCTTGTAGCTGCGCAGCCAGCGCTCCAGCTCCTGGAGGCGTCCCGGCCTGCCGTCGTGGACGGGGATGGGAAACTGGTGGGAGCGCCAGCTGCCCTCCACCGCCTTGCCGTCCACCTCCTTGGGGCCGGTCCAGCCCTTGGGGGAGCGGAGGATGATCATGGGCCAGCGGGGCCGGGCGGGGTCGCCGGAGGTGCGGGCGTACTCCTGGATACGCTGGATCTCCCGCACCGCCCAGTCCAGAGCGGCGGCCATCTTCTGGTGCATGGCCTTGGGCTCGCTACCCTCCACAAAGCGGGGCTCCCAGCCGCAGCCCTTGAAAAACATCTCCAGCTCCTCGCGGGTGATGCGGGAGAGAATGGTGGGGTTGGACACCTTGAAGCCGTTGAGGTGGAGAATGGGCAGCACCGCCCCGTCGGTGATGGGGTTGAGGAACTTGTTGGAATGCCAGGAGGCGGCCAGGGGACCGGTTTCCGCCTCGCCGTCCCCCACCACGCAGGCGGCGATCAGGTCGGGGCTGTCCATCACCGCCCCGAAGGCGTGGGCCAGGGAATAGCCCAGCTCCCCCCCTTCGTTGATGGAGCCGGGGGTCTGGGGGGCGGTGTGGCAGGGAATGCCGCCGGGGAAGGAATACTGGCGGAACAGCTTTTTCATGCCCTCCGCGTCCTGGCTGATATTGGGATAGATCTCGCTGTAGGAGCCGTCCAGGTAGTCCTGGGCCACCACGGCGTTGCCCCCGTGGCCGGGACCGCAGATGTAGATCATGTCCAGGTCATACTTGACAATGGCCCGGTTCAGATGGGTATAGATAAAATTCTGACCCGGGCAGGTGCCCCAGTGGCCCACAATATGCTGCTTCAGGTCCTCCTCCCGGAGGGGGCGCCGGAGCAGGGGGTTGTCCAGCAGATAGAGCTGGCAGGCGGACAGGTAGTTGGCCGCCCGCCACCAGGCGTCGATGTCGTGGAGCTGCTCCCGGGTGAGAGGGTCCTTTTTGGACATGCGGGCCGGGGCTTTGGCGGCCGCCTTAGGGGTGGTCTCGGTGTTCTTTGGCATGAACTTATCTCCTTCCTGAAGCTGCTTTCTTTTATCTTAACTCATTTTTCCCGGACAAGCAACGGGAAAATGCAGCTTTTTGGAAAAGAAGCTGGATGTAATTTTTTTGTTAAGAAGAAACGACGCGGACCGAAACAATCAGCGGATGAAAAAGCGGTCCGGACCTCCTCTTTTTGGGAGGGGTCCGGACCGAGACTGTGCCGCCCGGCAAACCGGGCTTATTTGTGAAACAGACGGCGCAGACGCTGGGAGAGGGAGGCGCGACCTGCGGCGGGAGCGCGGCGGGACTCCGGCGGAGCGGGGGGCTCCACCGTTTCGGTCATAAAGACCTCCTGACAGCAGCAGGGAGGAGCCGTCATCTCCCGGCGGTGGTAAGAGCCGCCCGGGCGCAGATCCCGGGCCTTTACATTGTCCTTCTGCAGCACCTCGATGATGTGGAAAAGCCGCTTGCGGCACCAGGGGTCCAGCACAGGACAGGCAATCTCCACCCGCCGCTCGGTGTTACGGGTCATGAAGTCGGCGGAGGAGATATACAGGTCGGCGTCCTGCCCCCGGCCGAACTGGTAGATGCGGCTGTGCTCCAGGTAGCGTCCCACAATGGAAAAGACGGTGATGTTGTCCGTGAGGTCGGGAACGCCGGGGACAATGCAGCAGATGCCCCGCACGTTCATCACCACCTGGACGCCCGCCTGGGAGGCCTGGGCCAGCTTGTCAATGAGCATCCGGTCGGTGATGGAGTTGAGCTTGAGGAAGATGTAGCCGTCCTTTCCCTTGGCGATCTCCCGGTTCATCAGCTCCATCACTCTGGCCCGCAGTCCGAAGGGAGAGGCCAGCAGCCGCTGGTAGTCCCCCTTGAAGTTGCTGACCGCCATGTTCTGGAAGAAGAGGGCGGCGTCCGCCCCGATGGAGGGGTCGGCGGTCATCAGACACAGGTCGGTGTACAGCTTGGCGGTCTTTTCGTTGTAGTTGCCGGTGCCCACCTGGGTGATATACTGCACGCCGCCCTTTGACTGGCGGGTGATCAGGCAGATCTTGGAGTGGACCTTCAGGTACTCGGCCCCATAGAGGATGTTGCAGCCCGCGTCCTCCATCCGCTCGGCCCACTGGATGTTGTTCTGCTCGTCGAAGCGGGCCCGCAGCTCCATCAGGACGGTGACGTCCTTGCCGTTTTCGGCGGCGGCGGCCAGGTACTCGGCCAGCTTGGCCCGGGAGGCCAGGCGGTAGATGGTGATTTTGATGGAGACCACCTCCGGGTCGGAGGAGGCCTCCCGGATCAGGCGGAGGAAGGGGTCCATCTGCTCGAAGGGATAAAACACCAGGGCGTCCCGCTGGAGAATCTGGGGCAGAATGGGCCGCTGAGGGTCCAGACAGGCGGGGAAGCGGGGGGAGTAGGGGGGATCGCACAGGGCGGTGACGCTCTCGGGGGGCAGCAGGGAGGTGAGGGAGTAGACATACTCCAGCGAGATGGGCGCGCGGGTTTTGAAAACCTGCTCCCGGCTGAGCCCCAGCTTGCCGCACAGGAAAGAGACCAGCTTGTCGCCTTTCTCGCCCTTGTCGTTTTTGTCCCCCTTATCTCCCTTTTCGCCCTTGTCCCCCTTTTCAGACCGGTCTCCCTGGATCTCCAGGCGGACAGGGGCCAGGCGGGCCCGCTTCTTGACAATCTTCCGCATGTGCTGGCGGAAGTCCTCCTCCACGTCGTAGGCCTCGTCCTCCGGGCTGATGTCGGCGTTCCGGGTGACGGCAACGACCGCCTTTTCGGTGACGGTGAACTGATCGAAGATGTCCTTGGCGTACTCCATCAGCACGTCCTCCAGCAGGACGTAGTGCAGTCCCCGCTCATCCAGGCGCAGATAGCGGGGAATACTGGAGGGAATGGGCAGCAGGCCAAAGGTCTCCCGTCCGTCCACCTGGAGGGACAGGGCGATGACCAGCCGTTTGTTGGGCAGGTGGGGGAAGGGGTGGTGAGTGTCGATGACCAAAGGAGACAGAACAGGACGCACCACATCCTGGAACCAGCGTTCCACCTGCTTTTTGGCCTTGCCGTCCAGCTGGGCCATGGACATGCGGCAGATATTGCAGGAGCGCAGCCGCAGGTCCAGCTGGTCGAACACCTTGTCCCGCTGCTTGTACAGGGGGACCACCGCCTTGAAGATGGCCTGAAGCTGCTCCTCCGGCGTGCGGCCGCTTTTATTGTCGATGTGAGTCTCCTTCACCAGGGCCATGTCGGTGATGGAGCCCACCCGAATCATGAAAAACTCATCCAGGTTGCTGGTGAAGATGGCGGCAAACTTCAGCCGCTCCATCAGGGGGACGGATTCGTCCCGGGCCTCATCCAGGACACGCTCATTAAATTTCAGCCAGGACAGCTCCCGGTCCTGGGTGTATCGGGTGTCCACCTCTTTTGGCATAGTCGAAACCTCCGTATATGATCTTGAAGGGCATACTTAGTCAAATTATAGGGGAATTGTGTTAAATCTGTGCGGCAGCTTCTGTAAAATATGGGTTAGATCCGGCGGGGGCCGGCCCACTCCCGCAGCAGGCCCAGAGCCTGGGGGGCCAGAATCAGCAGCGCGGCCAGATTGGGCAGAGCCATCAGGGCGCTGGACAGGTCCACCAGCAGCCAGAGAAACTCCCCCTCCCACAGGGCGCCGGCCAGGGTGCCGGCGAGAAAAACGGTCCGATAGGCTGACAAAAATCGGCTGCCCCCGGCGAGAAACCGCAGGGCCTGCTCCCCGTAATAGCTCCAGCCCAGAATGGAGGAGAAGGCGAACAGCAGCAGGGACAGGGCAACCATTCCCTCTCCCGCCCGGCCCAGCACAGTGCCGAAGGCGGCGGCGGTGAGGGGAGCGCCGGTGAGGGCGCCGGGGACTCCCGGCTGCCAGGGTCCGGCCACCAGAATGACCAGAGCGGTGACGGTACACACCACCAGGGTGGAGAGAAAGACCTCGAAGATCCCCCACATCCCCTGCCGTGCGGGGTGATCCGCCCGGGCGGCCCCGTGGGCCATGGCGGAGGTGCCCAGCCCGGCCTCGTTGGTAAAGACGCCCCGGGCCACGCCGTAGCGCATCCCCTGGGCCACAGTCCAGCCCGCTCCGCCCCCCAGGGCGGCGGAGGGGGAGAGGGCACAGGAGAAGATCAGCCCCAGAGCCTGGGGTAGACGGTCCGCCCGGACAATCAGCACCGCCGCCCCGCTGCCCAGATAGAGCAGGGCCATGGCGGGAACCAGCACCGAGGAAACCCGGGCAATCCGGCCCAGACCGCCCAGCATGACCAGGGCGGTGAGCAGAGTGACCGCCGCCCCCACTGCCAGACGGTCAGCTCCAAAGGCGGCCTCCAGGGAGGCGGCGATGGAGGAGGACTGGATCAGGTCGCCCCCGGCCAGGGTGGCGGGCAGACAGGCCAGAGCGAACCATCCGGCCAGAAGAGGGGAGCCCACCCCGTCCCGGAGATAGAACATGGGGCCGCCCTCCAGACCGCCGCCGGGGACAGGGCGCTGGTAGCGCACCGAGAGCAGCTTTTCCCCGCAGCCTGTCATCATGCCCAGAAAGGCGGAGATCCACATCCAAAACACCGCCCCCGGCCCGCCCAGGGTCACAGCGGCGGCCACCCCGGCGATGGAGCCGGTGCCCATGGTGGAGGCCAGTGCGGTGGCCAATGCCTGAAGGGAGGAAAGTCCTCCTCCCTTACAGCCCTTGACAGGGCGGAGAAGGGAGCCCAGGGTGGCCCTCCACCAGAGGGGAAACCGGGTGATCTGAAAAAAGCCGGAGCCGATGGAATAGACCAGTCCGGTCACCAAAAACAGGCCCAGCAGCCAGGGGCGCCACAGAGCGTCGGTCAGCCAGCGCAGAAGCTCCAAGGGGCATCACCTCGTTCACATTCTGTCTAAGAGGTATGCCCGTCTGCCGGAAAAAAGTCCCGATAAAAAATCCCGCCGCCGGGAGGGGGGCGGCGGGAAGGGGCTATTTGTCCTCCAGCAGCTTGTTCAACTCGTGCATGAAGGTGTTCAGATCCTTGAACTGGCGGTACACCGAGGCGAAGCGGACGTAGGCCACCTCGTCCACCTTTTTCAGCCGCTCCATCACCAGCTCGCCGATCTCGGAGGAGGTGACCTCCCGCTCCATCTTGTTCTGAAGCACCTGTTCAATCTCGTTGACCATGGCCTCCATGGTGCTGTAGGCCACCGGCCGCTTTTCACAGGCCCGGATCAGGCCGGCCATCACCTTGTTGCGGTCAAAGCTCTGACGGCTGCCGTCCTTTTTGATGACCATCAGGGGCAGGCTCTCCATGGTCTCATAGGTGGTGAAGCGCTTGTGACAGGCCAGACACTCCCGGCGCCGCCGGATGCTGGCGCCCTCGTCGGCGGGGCGGGAGTCCACAACTTTGCTCTCCAGATGGGAACAGTAGGGGCATTTCATGGCGGCTACCTCCTCAAAGTGTCCGAAATGTTGCCTTTTTATCCAAAATGCCAGGGCGGAGCCGGCCGGGAAGAGACAACAGGTCCTTCTGCCGCAAAATGCCTGTCCGGCCCGCACCGCAGATTTTCTGTATTATAGCATATTATTCCAAAATTGAACAGACCCTTTTCCCGGGAAATGCAGAAAATGGAAATGGGAGATGGGGAACGGAATTGTGGAATCCTGCAAAAAAGCGGGAGCAGGGCGGGCATATTCAGCGGGAATTTCGGGGAAATACACATTGAAGGGGGAGGGCGCGCCGTAGTATAATAAACCGTGCAGCGGCGCCTGGACACAGGCGCCGCTCTCCTATTTTGAAAAGCGGGAGGAATTTCCCGCTGTTTTGTTTTCCGATGGAAGGGGATTGAGACAATGAAGCTGGATCTGCCGGAGCGGGGCCTGCATGAGGAGTGCGGCGTATTTGGAATCTGTGACCCGAAAGGGGGCTGCGCCCAGACCACTTACTACGGGCTGTATGCCCTGCAGCACCGGGGACAGGAGGCCTGCGGCATCGCTGCCATCAACGACCGGGAGCAGTCCTTTTATAAGGATGTGGGACTGGTGAGCGAGGTCTTTGACCAGGAGACCCTGCGGCGTCTCAACGGCACCATGGCGGTAGGCCATGTGCGCTACGCCACCACCGGCGCCCGGGAGCGGGAGAACGCTCAGCCCCTGACTATTAAATATGTAAAGGGCACCCTGGCGGTGGTCCACAACGGAAACCTGCTGGGAGTGGACAGGCTGCGCTGGGATTTTGAATACCGGGGAGCCATCTTCCACACCACCAGCGATTCGGAGCTGATCGCCTATGCCATTGCCCAGGAGCGGCTGCACTGCGGCAGCGTGGAGGAGGCGGTGACCCGGGCGGCGGGACAGCTGCGCGGGGCCTTTTCCCTGCTGGTCATGTCCCCCCGGAAGCTGATCGCCTGCCGGGACCCCTGGGGCTTCCGCCCCCTGTGCATGGGTCGGAAGGGGGAGGCCATCCTGTTTGCCTCCGAATCCTGCGCCATCGAGGCGGTGGGAGGCACCGTGGAGCGGGAGCTGGACCCAGGTGAAATTGTGGTGGCCGAGGAGGGACGGCTGCGCTCCATCCGGGACAACTGCCGGGGGGAGTCCCATATATGCATCTTTGAGTATATTTATTTTGCCAGACCGGATTCCATCATTGCCGGCCAGTCGGTCCACCAGGCCCGGGTGAACGCCGGGCGCATTTTGGCCCGGGAGCACCCGGTGGAGGCCGACGTGGTGGTGGGGGTGCCCGACTCCGGCCTGGACGCCGCCCGGGGCTACGCCCTGGAGAGCGGCCTGCCCAACGTGATGGGCTTTGTCAAAAACCGGTATATCGGCCGCACCTTTATCACCCCAGACCAGGAGAGCCGGGAGCAGGCGGTGCGCATCAAGCTTTCCGCTTTAAGCAGCGAGGTGGCGGGCAAACGGGTGGTGATGGTGGACGACTCCATTGTCCGGGGCACCACCTGCAGCCAGATCATCGGCCTGCTGCGGGAGGCGGGGGCCCGGGAGGTCCACATGCGGGTGTCGGCGCCCCCCTTCATCTCCCCCTGCTACTTCGGCACCGATATTCCGGACAAGGACCGGCTCATCGCCTGCCACCACACGGTGGAGGAGATCCGGGCCCTCACCGGGGCGGACAGCCTGGGCTACCTGTCCCTGGAGGGGCTGTGCCAGCTGGCCCCCGACGCCCGGTGCGGCTTCTGCGACGGCTGCTTTACCCAGCGGTATCCCATCCCGGTAGATTGACAGAAGCGGTGAAAGGAGAGAGAACAGATGGAGTAAGGAAGCCTTTGACTTTTACCCGGATATCCCCCAGGGCGCGCTGGAGCGGGATTTTTTGGCGATGAAGGAGCGGCCCTGCCGGATTCAGAGCCTGGAATGGAATCGAATGTCCCGCAGTGCCTTGCACAGCAAGGCGTGCAGCCCTTCTCAAAAAAATAGCGCGCCACTTTTTTGGCAGTCTCACGGGAGAGGCCCCGCGTCCAAAGGACGCGGGGCCTCTCCCGTGAAGAAAAGAAGAAAAAAGAGAAAGCGAATCAAACCTCGAACATCAGGTCGCCGTAGGTGGGCACCGGCCAGATGTCCTTGTCCACCAGCAGCTCCAGCTCGTCAACGGGCTGGCGCAGGGCGGCCATGGCGGGCACCACCTTTTCGTGGTAGGCCCAGGCCATCTCCTTCATGTCCTCCAGCACGTCCACCTCGGCCAGCAGCCCCTTCAGAGACTCCAGGGCGGCGTCAGCCTCAGAGAGCAGCTTGCTGCATTTGACCAGCAGGCTCTTCTGAACCGACAGCTCGGCGTCCAGACCGGCGCCGGAGACGGCGGCGATGGACTGACCCAGGCGGGTGGTGTAGTGGATGGCGGCGGGGATGTAGTGCTTGCCGGCCATGTGGGTCATGGTGTTGGCCTCGATTTTGATGACCTTGGCGTAGGTCTCGTACATGATCTCCGCCCGGGCCTCTAGCTCGGCCTTGGTGTAAATGCCGAACCTGGTGTACAGGGCCTCCGCCTTTTCGGTGGTCAGGGCGGGAACGGCGCTGACCATGGAAGGCAGGTTGGGCAGTCCGCGGCGGGCCGCCTCCTCCACCCACTCCTCGGAGTAGCCGTTTCCGTTAAAGACGATGCGCTGATGCTGGGTCATCCAGTCGTGGATCAGCTTGGAGCAGGCGGCGGTGAAGTCGTCGGCCTTTTCCAGAATATCGGCGGCCTCGCACATGGCCTCGGCCACGATGGCGTTCAGGGTGACGTTGGCGTCGGCAATGGAGTCGGAGGAGCCCACCATGCGGAACTCAAACTTGTTGCCGGTGAAGGCGAAGGGGGAGGTGCGGTTGCGGTCGGTGGCGTCCTTTTTCAGCACCGGGACGGTGGACACACCGGAATCCAGGTTGCCCGAGGCCAGCAGCTGAATGGAGGCGACGTTGGAGACGATCTGGTTGACCACGTCGTCCAGCTGATCCCCCAGGAAGATGGAGATGATGGCGGGGGGAGCCTCCTGAGCTCCCAGGCGGTGGTCGTTGCCCACGCAGGAGGCGGAGCAGCGCAGCAGGTCGGCGTGGGTGTCCACCGCCTTCATGATGCAGGAGAGCACCAGCAGGAACTGGAGGTTCTCGTTGGGGGTGTCGCCGGGGTCCAGCAG
>CAJFVL010000035.1 GCA_904420465.1 uncultured Clostridium sp. | reverse complement strand
GGCCGTGCAGAATGTGCTGGCCGGCGAGCGCTACAAGGTGGTGGGCAAGGAGATCAAGGCCTACTGCCGCGGCGAGTACGGCCGTACTCCCGCCCCCATTGATCCTGACATTCAGAAGAAAATTCTGGGCGACACCCCGCTGGTGGAGGGCCGCTACGCCGATTCCCTGGAGCCCGAGTTTGAAAAGACCAAGGCGGAGCTGGGCGCCACTGCCACATGTGACGAGGATGTGCTGAGCTACATCGCCTTCCCCCAGGTGGCCATGGCCTTCTTCAAGGACCGGGAGGCCGGCTTCCCGCCCAAGGAGGAGCCCAAAAAGAAGGAGGCCGCTCCCGCGCCCGAGGCTCCCAAGAAGGTGGAGACCGCTCCGCTGCCCTCCTGGCAGGGACATATCTACTACGCCCAGGTGCCCGCCAGCGTGGCCAACGGCTGCGTCAGCCGTCCCATTCAGCCCTTTGCCGCCACCTACCAGCCCCCCTATCTGGTGATGGGCGTCAAGGACGACTGCACGGGCTCCTTTACCGTGACCGTTGATGGACAGCCCTTCCAGGTGATGGTGGAGGCGGCCGATGCTCCTGCGGCCCCTGCCGCCGCACCTGCGGCTGCTCCTGTGGCCGCCCCCGCCCCCGCGCCTGCGGCTGTTCCTGTGGCCGCTCCCGCGGCTGCTCCGGCCCCCGCACCCGCACCCGCTCCTGCCGCAGCTCCTGCTCCGGCCCCCGCTCCTGCTCCTGCTGCTCCCGCCGCCGGCGAGACCGCGGTGAACAGCCCCATGCCGGGCAATATCGTCAAGGTGGAGTGCTCCGTGGGTCAGAGCGTAAAGGCCGGCGATGTGCTGGTGGTGCTGGAGGCCATGAAGATGGAGATCGAGGTTTCCGCTCCCTGCGCCGGCACGGTGAAGTCTGTGGCGGCCTCGGTGGGAACCACGGTGAACACCGATGATCTGCTGGTCATTCTGGGCTGAGCGTATTTGAACAATCTGTGTCGGGCGGACAGCCGCCCAACAGGAACCGGCCGCCTGATGGCGGCCGGTTCCTTGTATTTTTCTATGGTACTTTTGAACAGCATCCGAATTCTTCTTGCAAATTGAAAAGGGAAATGGTAGACTAATAACAAAGCGGCCGTTTGAAATGCCGGACGAAGGACCTGGAATGGTATGGTTCGGCTGCTGGCCCGCAGAATTTCCACCAAGGAGGAAACGGGATGAAAGGAATTGTCTTGGCGGCGGGAAAGGGCACCCGCCTGTACCCCATGACCAAAACGGTGTGCAAGCCTCTGCTTCCGGTGTATGACAAGCCTTTGATCTATTATCCCATTGCGATTCTGATGCAGGCGGGCATCTCTGAGATCCTGGTCATTGTTCCGCCCGGAGAAGTTGGGACGTTTACAACGCTGCTGGGAGATGGCAGTCAGTACGGCCTGAGAATCACCTATGCCGAGCAGGCCGTTCCCCGGGGCATTGCCGACGCTCTGCTGATTGGGCAGAAGTTTGTGGGGGAGGACCGGGTTTGTCTGGTGCTGGGGGACAATATTTTCTACGCCCCCACCCTTGCGGCCACGCTGAAGCGTGCGGCCGCCAACGAGTGGGGCGCCACCGTGTTCGGCTACTGGGTGGAGGACCCCCGCCCCTTCGGCGTGGTGGAGTTTGACAAGGACGGCCGGGCCATTTCCATTGAGGAAAAGCCCCGCTATCCCAAATCCAACTACATTGTCCCCGGTCTGTATTTCTATGACCACCAGGTGATGGAGATTGCCCGGAATTTAAAGCCCTCAGTCCGGGGAGAGCTGGAAATCACCGACGTGAATCTGGAGTATCTGCGCCGGGGAGAGCTGCAGGTCATTCCCCTGGAGAAGAATTTCACCTGGCTGGACGCCGGAACGGCGGACAGCCTGCTTGAGGCAGGCAAGACCATCCGCCAGATTCAGGACACTACCGGCCGGTATGTGGGCTGCCTGGAGGAGCTGGGACTCTACGAGGGGTGGATCACGGAGGAGCAGGTCCATGCAACCGGAGAGGAGCTGTCCATGACGCTGTACGGGAAATATCTGCAGTGCCTGTAGGACAGAGGCAGAGGTTTTCGGAGAGCGGGGAGGAACAAGATATGGAACGGAACATCACAGGGGCCTGCTTCAGTCCGACCGGGGGAACCAGGCGGGCACTGGAGGACCTGTGCGGGCTTTTTGGCCGGGCTGAGCTGCTGGAGCTGGGAGCGGGCCGGCAGTGGGAGCGGACCATGGGCCGGAATGAGCTGCTGATCCTGGCTCTGCCGGTGTACGCCGGTCAGATTCCGGCGGTCCCCGGCCTGCTGGACGGCCTGAGAGGGGAGGAAACGCCCTGCGTATTGGCGGCCGCCTACGGGAACCGCCATTACGACAACGCCCTGGCCCAGATGAAGAAGGAGATGAACGCCAGGGGCTTCCGGTGCGCGGCCGGAGCCGCTGTGGTGACGCCCCATGTGTTTGCTCCCACTTTGGGAGCGGGCCGTCCGGATGAAGCGGATCTGGAGGTGCTGGCCGCCTTTGCCCGCCAGGTGGAGGAGAAGCTCTCCCGGCCGGATTGGGAGGAGGCTCAGCTGCCCGGTGATCCCAACCCGCCCCCCAAGCCGGCGGTGCCGGTGGAGAAGGACCGGGACTGGGACATCTGCCTGGGCTGCGGCTTCTGCGCCCAGGTGTGTCCCACGGGGGCCATGGACCGCCAGACCCTGCTGTGGGACAAGGCAAAGTGCATCAGCTGCATGGCCTGCGTCTCCCGCTGCCCGGTGGGAGCCCTGGGCTACAACGCCTCGGCATTGGCCAGCCGGCTGACCCAGCTGTTCAGCCAGCGCCGTCCGGTGGAGACCTTTCTGTGAGGAGAGGACGGTCCAGCGGTCAAAATCATGAAAAATGGCGAATATTTGTTAAAATATTGGCAAATATAACGAAAAATGGCAAGATTCCGCAAGAAAATAGCACGATCTGATAAGTCATGCTCTCCTGTTTATGGCAGAATGATATCAAGTGGATGGGGGTGCCTCATTGAAGCGCCTGCGCGTCGCCGCCGGCTTTCTTCCGGTGTTGATTTTGATGCTTTTGTTTCTTCCTGGCGTTCCGGCAGAGGCGGCTCCCCAGGCCTATGAGACCACAGTGCTCTTTACCCATGACCTCCACTCCCACTTTTTTCCTCAGTCCGACGGAGCGGGTGGGGAGACCGGGGGATATGCCCGTCTGATGACCGCTCTGGAGCGGGAACGGGCGGCCCGCCCCGACGCTCTGACTGTGGACGGGGGAGATTTTTCCATCGGCTCTTTGGTTCAGACTCTTTACACCACTCACGCCCCGGAGCTGCGCACTATGGGGGCCATGGGCTATGACGCTGTCACGGTGGGCAATCACGAATTTGACCATGAGGGGACGGGCTTCGCCCAGATGCTCACAGCTGCCCTCGGCAGCGGAGATCCGGTGCCGCCCATTGTGATGGCCAACTACAATCCGTCAGCCGAGAACCCGGACAGGCTGGATATCCAGCGCGCAATGGCAACCTACGGCGTTCAGGATTCCCTGCTGCTGGAGCGGGGCGGGGTGACCTACGGCATCTTCGGGCTGATGGGGGAGAGCGCCCATGACTATGCCCCGGCCTCCGGATTTGCATTGGAGGACCGGGCGGAGGCAGCCCAGCGGTGTGTGAACGCCCTGAGGGAGCAGGGGGCCCAGTTTATTATCTGCCTGTCCCACAGCGGTACCAGCGAGCGGAAGAGCGCCTCGGAGGATGAGCGCCTGGCCGAGGAAGTGGAGGGCATCGACCTGATCGTTTCCGGCCACACCCACACCACCCTTGCCCAGCCCCTTGTGGTGGGAGACACCTATCTTGTCTCCGCCGGGGCCTACTGTGAAAATCTGGGGGTCATTACCCTCTCCTGGAACGGGGAGGGAGAAAAGACGCTGGTGGACTACCGCCTGGTTCCCATTGATGAGGCCCTGCCGGAGGACCCCGGGATTGCCGCCCTGGCGGAGAGCTGGAAGTCCAGGGTGGACTCCAGCTATTTGGCCGCTTATGCCCTGACCTATGACCAGGTGCTCACTGAAAGCTCCTTTGACCTGGATACCCCCCAGTCCGGGGTCCAGCAGGGCAATGCCCTGGGAGAGCTGGTGTCTGACGCCTTTTTGTGGGCCGCGGCCAATTTGGAGGCGGACGCTCCCCAGGTCCCCACTGTCTCGGTGACCGCGGCGGGTGTGCTGCGCGCCCCGCTGTATGCCGGGAATATTACCGTTTCCCAGGCCTTTGACGTGCTGTCCATGGGGGTGGGGGAGGACGGCACCTCCGGCTATCCTCTGGTCGGGGTCTACCTGACCGGGGAGGAGCTGCGGGCGGTGCTGGAGGTGGACGCCTCGGTCACTCCCATCATGCACGAGGCCCAGCTCTATCTCTCGGGCGTCCGCTACCGCTTCAACACGCACCGGATGTTCTTCAACCGGGTATTTGAAGCCCAGCTGGTTCAGGGACAGTTCGGGGTTCAGGAGCTGGAGGAGATTGACAGCGACCGCCTGTACCGGGTGGTGACCGGCATGTACTCCGCCCAGATGCTGGGCACGGTGAAGGACCGCTCCTTTGGACTGCTGAATATTCAGCCCAAGGATGAAAACGGCCAGCCGGTGACTGATTTCACCCAGGCTGTCCTCCGGGACGACAACGGGAATGAGATCAAGGAGTGGTATGCCCTGGCCGCCTACCTGGCCTCCTTTGGGGAGGAGGGAATTCCGGAGCAGTATTCCGCTCCGGACAGCCGCAAGGGAGTGAGCGCCAGCTGGAACCCGGTAGAGCTGGTGCGAAACCCAAACTGGCTCACTCTCGCCGCCCTGGCGGTGCTGGCTGTGCTGGCGGCAGGGCTTGTGCTGGGGGTGCGGGCCATTGCCCGGGCCCGGCGGCGAAAGCGGTACGGCGGGCACCGCCGCTTTCTGTTCCTGCGATAATCGGATGACATTGTGATCTGCGCGGCACTGCCGCGTCTGCATACTTCCGCAGATTTGAGGCGGGATGAATTGGATTGTGGGTCCCGGGGGGTCCCGGTACATTTCAATGAGGAGGAGCAGCATGAAGAAGTATGAGATCGCAACAAAAAAGACGCTGACGCCTGAGATCGGCCAGATCTCGGTGTACGCGCCGCTGGTGGCCGCCAAGGCAAAGGCGGGCCAGTTCATCATCCTGCGGGTAGATGAGGAAGGGGAGCGCATCCCCCTGACCATCTCCAGCGCGGTGGATGGGCTGGTCACCGTCATTTACCAGAAGATCGGCGGAACCACCCTGGCTCTGGACCAGCTGAACGAGGGGGATTGCCTGCAGGATTTTGTGGGCCCCCTGGGCGTTCCCACCCATGTGGAGGACCTGGGCCGGGTGGCCGTGCTGGGCGGCGGACTGGGCTGCGCCATCGCGCTGCCTGTGGCCCGGGCGCTCCATGAAGCGGGCAACCAGGTGGACCTGATCGGCGGCTTCAAGACCAAGGACATCGTCATCCTGGAGGAGGAGATGTCCCACGCCTGCACCGACCTGCATATCTGCACCGACGACGGCACCTACGGCTACCACGGCTTTGTCACCGGAAAGCTGGAGGAGCTGATTGACAGCGGGATCAAGTTTGACCATGTCTTTGCCATCGGCCCCCTGATGATGATGAAGTTTGCCTGCAAGCTCACGGAGAAGCACAACATTCCCACCACCGTCAGCATGAACCCCATCATGATCGACGGCACCGGCATGTGCGGCTGCTGCCGCCTCACCGTGGGGGGCGAGGTGAAGTTTGCCTGCGTGGACGGCCCCGACTTTGACGGCCACAAGGTGGACTTTGACGAGGTGATTGCCCGCAACGCAACTTACCGTGATTTTGAGGCCAGGGCGAAGGAGAAGCATCTCTGCCGCCTGGGAGGAGGTGCCATGAATGGCTAACATGCAGATGAACAAGACCCCCATGCCCGAGCAGGACCCCAACGTCCGCAACGCCAACTTTGAGGAGGTGGCACTGGGCTACACCCTGGAGCAGGCCCAGAACGAGGCGCAGCGGTGCCTGAACTGCAAGAATAAGCCCTGTGTCAGCGGCTGTCCCGTGGGCATCCCCATCCCTGAGTTTGTGGGGAAGGTGGCCGAGGGAGACCTGGCCGCCGCCTACCAGCTGCTGTCCGACGCCAACGCCCTGCCCGCCATCTCCGGCCGGGTCTGCCCCCAGGAGACCCAGTGCGAGGGCAAGTGCGTCCGGGGTATCAAGGGCGAGCCGGTGTCCATCGGCCGCATCGAGCGCTTTGTGGCCGACTGGGCCGCCGAAAACGGCATCGCCAACGTGGCCACCGCCCCCAAGAACGGCCACAAGGTGGCGGTCATCGGCTCCGGCCCCGCCGGCCTGACCTGCGCCGGCGAGCTGGCCCGCATGGGCTATGACGTGTCCGTCTTTGAGGCCTTCCACACCCCCGGCGGCGTGCTCAGCTATGGCATCCCCGAGTTCCGTCTCCCCAAGGCCATCGTCAAGCGTGAGGTGGCCAACCTGGAGAAGATGGGCGTGGACATCGAGACCAACATGGTTATCGGCAAGGTGCTCACCATCACCGAGCTGTTCGAAATGGGCTACGAGGCCGTCTTTATCGGCTCCGGCGCCGGTCTGCCCATGTTCATGAAGATCCCCGGCGAGTCCCTGGTGGGCGTCTACTCCGCCAACGAGTACCTGACCCGCATCAACCTGATGAAGGCCTACAAGTCCGACGCCGAGACCCCCATCCTCCACAGCAAGAAGGTGGCCGTGGTGGGCGGCGGCAACGTGGCCATGGACGCCGCCCGCTGTGCCAAGCGCCTGGGCGCCGAGGTCCACATCGTCTACCGCCGCTCCGAGGCCGAGCTGCCCGCCCGGGCCGAGGAGGTCCACCACGCCAAGGAGGAGGGCATCATCTTCGACCTGCTCACCAACCCGGTGGCCATCGAGGGGGATGAGAAGGGACATGTCCAGTCCATCACCTGCATCCGCATGGAGCTGGGCGAGCCCGACGCCTCCGGCCGCCGCAGCCCGGTGCCCATCCAGGGCAGCGAGTTCAAGACCGAGGTGGACGCGGTCATCATGGCCCTGGGAACCTCTCCCAATCCCATGAGCTACGACGGCACCCCCGGTCTGGAAAAGACCCGGAAGGGCTGCGTGGCTGCCGACGAGGGCGGCTGCACCTCCTGCCCCAATATTTTCGCCGGCGGCGACGCCGCCACCGGGGCAGCCACCGTCATTCTGGCTATGGGCGCCGGCAAGAGCGCTGCCAAATCCATTGACCAGTACATCAAGGGAAAGGCGTAAAAATTTTCTGACGGAAAAACAGCGGAAGATATGAGACAATTACGGCGGAGACCCCCGGTGACAGCTGGGGGTCTCCGCCGCTGACTGCGCAGAGGGCGGAGGAGCGGGACCAGTGTATCCGCAGGAGGAGAGCTCGGTCCGCGGAGCCTGAATTGGAAACTTCCAAACACTCCCGGTTGACGAATGGCGGTTCAGCCGCTACAATGTGTGTTGTCCAAGGCGGACAGGGGGCTGGAAGCGCTGGAACAGATTGGAGCACAAGCGCTGTAAAGCTGAAATTCCTGTCAACAATATGGACGCCGATTAAAGTCAAGGAGTGTGTACGAATGAAGAAACAGATCCTATCCGCCGCGATGGCGCTGTCGATGCTGGCGATGCAGCTTCCGATGACGTCCTTTGCACAGGAGTCTACCATGACGGAGGAGGACCTGATTGCCGCTCTGGAGCAGGCGCAGGATGGAGCAACCGTGGAGCTGACCGGCAGCGTGGAGCTGACCGGCCAGCTGGTCATTGAAAAGCCGATCGTTCTGGACGGAAACGGCTATACGATTTCCAAGGGGGAGAGCGAGGATGTGTTCCCCAACAACGCCGGGATTCTGGTAACCGCCGGCGCAACGATCCGGGACCTGACGGTGGAGGGCCCCAACACGAACCCCGAGGGCTGGGACAGCGGCGAATTCGGCATCAAGCTTTATGAGGCGCAGGGCGCTCAGCTCCAGAATGTCACGGTGGAGCAGGGCAACGCCGGCATCCAGGTCAGCGGCGGCTCGGTCATCATGACCGGGACGATTGACGTCTCCAACAATGAGTTCGGCGGCATCGAGCTCTGCCGGGAGGGGCGTCTGGACCTGACGCAGGCCGCTCTGGTCAACGGGAGCGAGACCGGGGAGCTGCCCACCCTGTGGAGCGACAGCGGAAAGGGGACCATTCTGGCCAGCGAAAGCCAGCCCCTGTACATCTGGCGGGAGTACGACACAGGCAAGGACCACATCTATCTGGATCAGGCCAACCTGGGCGTGGAGGCCGAGGCGGACGGAACAGCCTATGAGACCCTGGCCCAGGCCCTGGAGGCCGCCGGAGTGTCCGAGGGGGACAAGACCGTCACCCTGCTGAAGGACGTGTCTCTGGACTCTGGGGACCAGGCGGAGTCCCGTGCCTCCGGCGCCGTGCTGACCCTGCCGGCGGGCGTCACGCTGGATGGACGCGGACATTCCGTAGCCTATGCCGGCGAGACAGAGGTCGACAGCCTTCTGACCGTGGACGGCGCCGGCAGCACCATCCAGAATATCTGCTTCACCGCCGGCAGCAAGGCCCGGCATGTGCTGACCTTTTCCGGGGCGGAGGATGCCCGTCTGGAGGGCGTCACCGTTCAGGGCGGCCAGACCGCCGCGATTCTGGTGAACGGCGCCTCTGTCACTCTGGAGAAGAGCACCCTGCGGCCCGAGGCGGGAGCTGGAGCCAGCATCACCTATCGGGCGGATGACAAGCTGCCCAGCCTGACCCTGAACGACGTGGAGGCCAGCCAGGAGATCAGCCTTCTGTACATCAGCCGGGAGACGCTGGAGCAGATCGGGACCATCGGCAGCACCGAGGACGTGACCGAGATTCTGGAGCAGGTCCGGACCTCCATCCAGGGCTCTGACCGGGTGGAGCTGAACTACGACGAGGAGAGCGGCAGCGTGTCTGTCCCCGCTCCCATCCGCCACGCCATCACCCTGGATGCGGGCGAGAACGGAGCCTTGACCGCCGACCGGGCGCAGGCCCAGTCCGGCACTGTGGTTACCCTCACAATTACTCCCGACGAGGGATACCGGCTGGAGAAGCTGGAGGCGCTGGACAGCGCGGACCAGGCTGTGGAGCTGACCCGGCAGGAGAACGGCACTTACACCTTTGAGATGCCCGAGAGCGCGGTGACTGTTACCGCCTCCTTTGTCCGGAACGGAGCGGAGAACAGCTTCCAGGACGTGGCCGAGGACGACTGGTTCTTTGAAGCGGTGGAGTATGTCAGCGGCAAGGGGATCATGTCCGGCGTGGGGGATGGGCGTTTTGCACCCCATACCGTGCTGAGCCGCGCCATGCTGGCCCAGATTCTGTACGCGCTGGAAGGTAAGCCCGAGGTGGATGACGAAAAGCGGTTTGACGATGTGGAGGCAGGGGACTGGTACGCCGGGGCGGTAGCCTGGGCCGCCGAAAACGGTCTGGTGTCCGGTGTGGGCGATGACCAGTTTGCCCCCCATGATGCTCTGACCCGGGAGCAGATGGCGCTGATCCTGTACCGCTATGCCCAGTATAAGAGCCGGGATGTCCAGGTGGACGGCGAGCCGCTGGAGGCCTTCCTGGATGGGGATGCAATCTCCTCCTGGGCTGTGGAGGCCATGGCCTGGGCGGTGGACGCCGGCCTGCTGTCCGGCACCGGAGACAACCTGCTGTCCCCCACTGGGACTGCCACCCGCGCCGAGGTGGCGCAGGTGCTGGCCAACTTCTGCCAGACAATTCTCTGATTTGCGTCCGGGAAGTACCGGATAAACGGGGAGGGGGTCCTATATGGGCCCCCTCCCAGGCTGTGAAAAAGTCTTGTCAGACTTTTTCACAGCCTAAAATGCCGTTACTTTCCCACTGCTCCGCAGTGGGAAAGTCCCCGCTTCGTGGGCCGCACGCCTTGCACAGCAAGGCTTTGCAGGGCATTTGATTTGATTCGAGGCGGGCTTTGCCCCCTCGAGCTCCCCCGCCGCGAAAAACCCCTGTTTTTCTACCGGCACTTTTTTGACAAGCTGAGAGAGAGCCCTGTATTGGCCCCTTCTCTGAGCTTTGGACTAGAAAGGTATGGCAGGGATTCGAGCCCATGTAAGGCGGGACGGTCTGGGGCGCTTGTGTTCCGGGGCCTGCTGTGCTATACTGGCCCACAGAGGAAGGAGGCGGCGAAATGGTGTATCTCAGGCGGTTTGCCCTGCCTGCGCCGGGGTCGGAGACCCGTTTTCTGACCGATAACCGGGAGAGCAGGCGCACCTGCTACGGCAGCCGCTACCCCTTCGGAGTCTTTCTCAGCCGGGCGGTGCCCACGCTGGAATTTGAGCCGGTGACCATTCTGTGCGGGGGCAACGGCAGCGGCAAGACCACCATCCTCAACCTCATCGGGGAGAAGCTGGAACTGCGCCGGGGGACAGTGTTCAACCGCAGCTCCTTCTTTGGGGAATATCTGGACATGTGCCGGGCGGAGACCGCCTCCGCTTTTGACCGGAACGTCCGGGCCAACAGCCGCATCATCACCAGCGACGACGTGTTTGACTACCTGCTGGACTTCCGGTACCTAAACGAGGGCATCGACCACCGGCGGCAGGAGCTGCTGGCCGAGTACGCCGACGCCCGGTACGCCAAATTCCAGATGCGCTCCCTGGAGGACGTGGACCGGCTGCGCCAGGTGGTGGACGCCCAGCGGCACAGCGGCTCCCGCTATGTGCGGGACCGGGTGATGCGCGATGTGCCCGGCAAGTCCAACGGGGAGAACGCCTTTCTCTACTTTACCCGGGAAATTCAGGAGGGGGGCCTCTATTTGCTGGATGAGCCGGAGAACAGCCTGTCCCCCCAGCTCCAGGAGGAGCTGGTCCAGTTTCTGGAGGATTCGGCCCGGTTCTACCGCTGCCAGTTCATCATCTCCACCCACTCGCCCTTCCTGCTGTCCATGCGGGGAGCCAGGATCTACGACCTGGATGGGGACCGGGTGGAGGTCCGCCCCTGGACCCAGCTGGAGCATGTGCGGGCCTACTGGCGGCTGTTCCAGGAGCGGGGCGGGGAATTTGAACAGGAGACATAAAAAAGGATGCCGGTGTCCGGCATCCTTTTTTATGTAAGGAAAGATCACGTTACAGCTGAAAATCCTCGTCCTTCAGTCCCACGCCGGCCAGCTTGGCGGGGCGGGGGGGCACCCGCTTCAGCGGGTCGTACCGGAAGGCGCGGCAGTGGGAGCCGGCGGACATTACCCCCTTCTTGGGGCAAACCACCTGATCCCCGTCCAGGGCCCTCCCCCGGGCGCAGTAGGCACAGCGGGGTTCCATCTTTTTTTGAAACAGGCCCATGGCGCGGCCTCCTGTCTGACTGAGTCTCCTGAGTGGAGCTGACTCCATTATACTCCATACCGCGCCCGTTTTCCACTGCTTTTTTTCACCACCCACACCGCCAGGGCCAGAAAGACCAGCCAGGTCCCCCAGGAGGTGACGGCGGACAGGGTCAGGGCCCGGTGGAAATCCAGGTGGGCGATGGCCTCGGTCTGCTGGGCCAGGTAGGCGGACACCGGGCCGCTGAGTGGGAACAGCCGGGCCAGCGCCCCCACGATGACGGCGGACAGCCCCCCGTGGAGCAGCTTGCCCGCCAGATAGGTGCGCAGGGACAGGCCGCTGTCCCCCAGAAAAGCCATCACCTGGCAGTGGACCGATACCCCGGCCCAGCCCAGCATGAAGGCGACCATGGACAGCCGGCCCGACAGGGTGCCGTCAGTGAGGGAGGACACCCCGGAGGACATCTCCAGCAGCCCGGTGAGCAGCCGTCTGGCCCACACCTGGTCCATCCCCAGGGGGGAGAGCAGGGCGGCGATGGACTCCGCCGCCCCGGTGAGCAGGCCGGAGCGGGTGAGCACCCGGATGACCACGGTGAAGAACAGCACAAAGGCGCAGATGTTCAGGGTGGACTGGAGGGCCCCGGTGACCGCCCGGGTGAAGGCCCCGGGGAAGCTGGCCGTCTGGAACTGGGGCTGGAGAGCCCGGCCGCTGTTCGGCCCCTCCCTCGGCTGATAGAATCGGAAGATCAGCCCCACCATCAGGGAGGCGGCCAGGTGGCCCAGGTAGAGGAGCAGCCCGGCCAGCCCGCTGCCGAAGATGCCGGTGCCCACCACCCCCAGGATGAAGGCGGGGCCGCAGTTGTTGCAGAAGGCCAGCAGCCGCTCGGCCTCCGTCTTGGAGCACTGGCCGTTTTGGTACAGGGAGATGGCGGTGCGCGCCCCAACGGGGTAGCCCCCCACGAAGCCCAGGGCCAGGGCGGCGGCGCAGGAGCCGTTGACCCGGAACAGCGGGGCCATGACAGGCTGAAACAGCCGCCCCAGGTAGCGGGACATGCCCAGCTCCACCACCAGGGAGGAGAGAACGAAGAAGGGAAACAGGGAGGGAAGGATCACATTGCCGCACAGGGAAAGCCCGTCCTTCATGGCGGACATGGACTCCCCGGGCCACACCACCAGGGCCAGGGCGGCCAGCAGCAGGCCCAGCCCCAGCAAAACGTCCCGGCAGCTCTGTTTGCTCAAAATCCGGCCCACGGCCATCACCTCCCGGAGAGAAACCTATGCCGCTTGCGGGAGGGCCTTGCCTGTCCCGGGAAAAATTTTTGGAAATCGCCCTTGGACTGAAACCAAATGAGCCCCCGCCGTGTTATGATAGGTGAAGCGCGTTTCAAAGGGAACACCGGAGAGGAGGGAGCGGCCATTCAGGAGGAAGAGATCATCGGCAGGCTTCGCCGAGGGGACCCGGCGGGGCTGGAGGCCCTGATGGACCGCTACACCCCGTTCGTCTGCGCCGTGGCGGCCCGTATTCTGCCCGGCCGGCAGGAGGAGTGGGAGGAGCTGGCAGCCGACGTGTTCCTGGCCGCCTGGGACAACCGGAAGAAGCTGCGGCCGGGGCAGGTGAAGGGCTGGCTGGCCACCGTGGCCCGGAACCGGGCCTTCAACCGGCTGCGGGACCGGCGGGAGGAGCTGCCCCTGGAGGAGGACGCCCTGCTCCTGTCCCCCGACTCCCCCCATGTGGAGGCGGAGCAGGGGGAGCTGCGGGAGGTGCTGTCCCGGGCCCTGGGCAGCCTGGACAGGGCCGACCGGGAGCTGTTTGTGCGGCACTACTACTACGGCCAGACGGTGGCCAAGGCGGCGGAGGAGATGGGGCTCAACCTGTCCACCGCCAAGACCCGGCTGCGCCGGGGCCGGGAGCGGCTGAAGGACTATTTGCAGGAGGTGGGTTATGAGTTCGCGGAAGCTTGACATCTCCAGACTGTTGGACGCATACGAGGACGCGGAATTTATGCCGGAGGAGGAAATTTTAGTGGATACAGAGCACATCAAGCAGGAAGTCATGAGGACTGTAAAGGGAAAACGCCGCACATCCAGGCGGGCGGCAATCGTGGCCGCCGCCCTGTGTGCCTGCCTGGCTCTGGTGGGCTGGACCTACGGAGAGCGGATCTATCAGTTTATCTCCGGGGCACAGGTGGTCCTCAGCGGGAACGCTGGAATGGGCTCCGGGACGATTACCATGTCGGACGGATTGGACGAGAACGGCAACCCCGCCATCATCGCCCTGGAGGAGGGGCGGCTGTGGTTTGTGGCCGCGGGCGAGCGGGTGGATATCACCGATCTGGTGGACGAGGAGACCCCCTACGTCTGGACCCAGTGGATGGAGGACGGCAGCATCCATTATGTCATTGTGGGGGGCACCCCGGAGGACTACGGCTGGTTCGAGGGCATGAAATTCCCCGACGGCAGCGGGGGCGGCAGCGGCGTATTCCACAGCCGGACCGACCTGTCCCAGGCGGAGCAGCTGGAGGAGCCGGACTGGTACACAGCGGGCCGGGAACAGGTGGAGGCGCTCTGGGAGGAGCGTGGGTGACCGATTCCGCGCCTTGCTTTTTTCTCAAAACCCTGATACAATAGGACAAACGGCCCCGGACACAGGTCCGGGGCCATTTTCATGAGGACGGGGGGAGGAACCGATGGAGCAGTACCGGGTGGTGGACACCCCCAGCGGCCCCCTCACCTATCTGCTGGTGAAGAAGCGGGTGAAGAATCTGAACCTGCGGCTGGACCGGCGGGGAGAAGTGGTCCTCTCCGTCCCACTGCGCTGTTCCCCGGAGCGGGCCGACGCCTTTGTCCGGGAGAAAAGCGGCTGGATTCTCTCCCACCTCCAACTGGCGGAGGAGGGGCCGCCCCTGCTTCCCGAGCCCGACCGGCGCGAGTGCCGCGCCCTGCTGGAGGAGGCGGTGGACCGGGTCTACCCTTTGGTGGCGGGGGCCGGAGTGGTCAGGCCGGAGGTGAAGCTGCGGAGGATGCGCAGCCAGTGGGGCAACTGCCACTGGAGACAGGGGTACATCACCCTGAACACCGCCCTGGCCCGCTGCCCGGAGTTTTTAAGGGACTATGTGGCCCTCCATGAGCTGGTCCACTTTCTCCACCACGACCACGGCCCCGGCTTTTACGCCGCCATGGACGCCCGGATGCCCGACTGGCGGGAGCGGCGGCGGGAGCTGCAGCGGTACGGCGCCGCACTGACCCGCCCGGAGGAGAAGGAGGCCTAGATCATGAAGGAAAACCGCTACGACGACCCGGAATTTTTTGACAAGTACAGCCACATGAGCCGCAGCGTCCAGGGACTGGCCGGGGCGGGGGAGTGGCCCGCCCTGAAGCCCCTGCTCCCCGACTTCCGGGGCAGGGAGGTGCTGGACCTGGGCTGCGGCATGGGCTGGCATGCCGCCTGGGCCGCCGACCACGGGGCGGTCCGGGTGGTGGGGACGGACCTCTCCCAGAAGATGCTGGAGCAGGCCGCCCTGCGCAATCCCCGGCCCCAGGTGGAATATATACGGGCGGCCTTTGAGGACACCGACTTTCCTGCCGCCAGCTTTGACATTGTGCTCTGCTCCCTGATGCTCCACTATCTGGCCTCCTACGGCCAGTTTCTGGACAAGGTGACGGCGTGGCTGCGTCCGGGAAGCTGGCTGGTGTATAGCGTGGAGCACCCCACCTTCACCGCCCAGGGGAGCCAGGACTGGTACTATGACCAGGAAGGCCGTCCCCGTCACTTCCCGGTGGACCGCTACTTTCTGGAGGGGGAGCGGGACGCTGTTTTCCTGGGGGAGCATGTGGTGAAGTACCACCGCACCCTGACCACCTACCTGGAGGGGCTGCTGAACCGGGGCTACCGGCTGGAGCATGTGGTGGAGCCCCAGCCCACCCCGGAGATGCTCTCCCAGGCCCCCGAAATGGCGGCGGAGCTGCGCCGGCCCATGATGCTCATTGTTTCAGCCCGGAAGGGACAATAATTGAAAAGGGAAACAGCTTTACAGAAGATGAAATGGGGACGGCGCTGCCGTCCCCAGTTGCAATTCTTAAATTTATCGAAAAACAATAAAAATAGATTGACAAACGATATTGCCCGTGCTAGGATAGGGCCCACAGAGAGGGGGAATTTCCCATGGAAAAGACGAACGTCCAGCGGCTGGCCGGGGTGCTGCGGGTGCTGGTGATTGCGGTGCTGGTGTGCAACCTGCTGTGCCTGCTGCTGGTGCCCGGCATCGCCGGCCTGCTGGCCGAGGGCGGGCCGGCGGCACTGCGGCTGTGGACGCTGGGACAGTATCTGGCTGAGGGGGCCGCCGGCGGCTATGGCGTCCACAACCTGGGCCATGCAGTGATGTTTTTTGTCATGAGCTGGCAGTGGGTCTGGTCAAACGGGGCGGCCGCCCTCATCACCCTGTTCTTCTGGCTGTGCGGAATCTGCACCGCCCTGATCCTGTGGCAGGCCAAGGGGGTGCTGGACACTATTCTGCAGGGGAACCCCTTTCAGATGCGCAATGCCAGGGCCCTGAAGCGGGCGGCCCTGTGCTGCTGGGTCATCTCCGGGCTTGCCCTGGTGCGGCTGGTTTTGTGGCTGTGGGCGGAGGGAAATCCGGCCCCCCTGTTCACCTACACCGCCCTGTTCGTCCCCGCCTTCTTTATGGCCGGCCTGCTGTTCCTGGTCATGTCCGCCCTGTTCCGGCAGGCCGCCGAGCTGCAGGAGGACCAGGACCTGACCATCTGAGGGGGCGGCGGCATGGCGATTGTGGTAAATCTGGACGTGATGATGGCCAAGCGGAAGATGTCCCTGGGGGAGCTGGCCCAGAAGGTGGACATCACTATGGCCAACCTGTCCATTTTGAAGAACAACAAGGCCCGGGCGGTGCGCTTCTCCACCCTGGAGGCCATCTGTAAGGCCCTGGACTGCCAGCCGGGGGACATTCTGGAGTTTGTACCCGATGAGGAGGATGCGGTATGAAAAAACAGGCGGTCTTTTGCATGGCGGCGGCCCTGTCTCTGCTCCTGACCGCCTGCGGCAGTCAGACGCCCCAGGAGGAGGTCTCCCAGGCGCTGGGGATCGACGTCTCCAGCGGCCAGGTAATATCCGCTTCGGACGACCACGGGGGATTCCATGGGGACGGAACAACATTTGTGCAGTTACAGTTTTCTGACGGTGAGGCGCTGAAGCAAATTGAGGAGAGCGGCGACTGGGAAGCTTTTCCCCTTGACAGGACGGCCCAGGCGCTGGTGTACGGGGTGACGGAGGAGACTGGGACCGAGGAAACCGGGATCACGATATGTCAGACCGGGCCCTATCTGAACGACAGCGACGGGAACCCTCTGGTGCCGGAGATCCAGGAGGGCTACTACCGGCTGATTGATCGCCACACTGAGGCGGAAGAGTCTGGCATTCTGGACCGCCATTCCTTCAATTTTACCCTCGCCCTCTACGACACAGAGACGGATATGCTCTATTTCTGCGAACTGGACACCTGAGGCCGCCGGAAACCGCAGGAGAGCGGCAGGGCCAGGTGGTCATGCGGGTAATCCTGTGGGGAGAGAGGTTGGGCTGGTCCGAAGGGCCCTGGGAGCCGGAGCCGTGAGGAATGTGCCATGAAAAGAAAGGAGAACGCGATGAGGCGGAAGTGGTCCCGTGTGCTGACTGCCGCGCTGCTTCTGCTGGCCTTCTGGGGCTGGCGGGCCTGGGACGGGCACTTCACCCCGGAGCGGTGGGCGGAGACGGATGAGGACCACCGGGGCAAGCTGGTGGACAGCCTGCTGGAGCAGTATGACGGTCTGGCAGGGATGTCCCAGGGAGAGGTGGAGGCTCTGCTGGGCTCGGATACGCCGGGCGGGCAGCGGGAGGAGGCCCTCACCCCGGAGGGGAGAGAGGTCCGGCCGCTGCTGGTTTACCGGGCGGGCGGCCGCCCCTGGGCCATGTTCCCGGAGTACCTGTTCGTCTGTCTGGAGGACGGCCGGGTGACCGAGGCCCGCCTGGTGGCGGACTAAAGGAGGGATTTGCTGTGCCCATTTTTCTGATTTTGATCAGTGTTGTTCTGCTGGGGATTGCGGCCGGTGCTGCCATCGTCCTGCTGGGCGTCTCTCTGGCCGTTATACCGGGAAGGGGGAGGCGGGAGCTGACCATTGCCCTGATCCTGCTGGCCGCTCTGCTGGCGGTACGCTTTGGCGGCGGACTGGTCCTGACGCTGCTGGGGCTGAGCTGGCGGCGCTGGGTGCGGGGCGTTCTTCTGCTGGCAGCGGGCGCCGCCTTCCTCCTGGTGATCCGCTGTACCAACAGGGGTATGGAGGCCCGGCCGGACGCCGCCCCCTGGATCAAGTGCGCGGTCCCGCTCTGCTCTGTGCTTGCTGTGCTGGGAATGGTGGTTCTGGGGGGCACCGGCGTGGTCTTTGGCACCTGGACCGACCGGGTCGTCGAGGAAAACCAGTGGACAGACCAGAAAGCGGTGGTGGAGGTCACCGGAATTTTCCGGGAGACGGGCTATCGTTATGTAAACTTCCTTGTGAAGGGAGAACAGCTCTATGAGTGGGAGGACTGAGGCATGGGATACGGATGGCTGAACCTGGGCAGCGTCGCCCTGGGGCTGGCGGGGTGGATCGCCCCCTGGCTGGCCTTTGCGGGCAGGGGCCGCTCCGGCCCGGGGCGCCGGGGCCTGTGGCACATTGTCAGCCTGGGCTGCTGTGCCCTGGCCCTGTGGTTTCAGCTCTGCTACCAGCGGCACCTGGTGGACATCCAGGACTGGTCGGCACTGCTGGACACCGCGGGGGCGGTGGTGCAGGTGTCTGCGTTTCTGCTGGTCACCACCCTGCTGGACAATCTGGCGGCCCTGGCCCTGTCCGGGGCGTCCGCGGAGGAAGAAACGACTGAACAAAGGGAACCTGCGGGTCCGGGAGGAACAATATGAGATCTGTCAAGCAAGCGGTCCGTCTGCTGCTGCCGGTTCTGGCCGGGGCGCTGGCCCTGTTCCTGTCCGGCTGCTCGGTGCTGGGGTATTTTATGACCCCGGACTGGGTGGAGGACGCCGACCTGATCGTGGTCAACCAGAACGAGACGCCGGTGTACGCCATCACGGTATCCGCCGGGGGCGGCAGCGAAACCACCGTCGACGCCCGGGGCTATGCCCTGCTGGAGCGGGGGGAGAGCTATGGGCTGTACCTGGAGGAGGGCGCGGAGCCGGTCACCGTGGTGCTCACCGGCGAGTGGGGGCAGGAGCTGGCCTCCTTCCCGGTGGAGTTTTCTGGAGAGCGGCTGGTGCTGACCTACACTCAGGAGGGCAGTGCAACCCTTCAGACAGAGAAAGCCGCCTCCTGGCCGTGACAACAGAAAAGACAGAAAGTTTCACCTCTCCCCCACATACAAATAGGGGAGAGGTGATTTTTATGGACAAAAAGCCGCGCCGGAGCGGGCTGCTGGAGCGTGCGGCGGACGCCCTGGACCTGCCGGCGGACGCACTGGCGGGGCTGCCCCGGATAGAACTGATTGGGGACAGGGAGCTGCGCATGGAGAACCACCGGGGCATCCTGGCCTACGGCACGGAGGAGATCCACATCAGCGGCGGCGTCTTTGTGGTCAAGGTGTCCGGCTGCGGGCTGGAGCTGCGGGCCATGACGGGGGTGGAGCTGCTGATCACCGGAAAGATCGACCAGATTCTGCTGGCATAGGGGGTGCGGCGTGAAGCGGCTGATGAATTTTCTCCGGGGGATGGCGGAGCTGACCGTCACCGGCCCCTTTCCCGAGCGGCTGCTCAACCTGTGCGCCCAGAACGGGGTGGAGTTCTGGGGAGTGGAGTGGCTGGACAGGACTACCCTGCGCCTGACCACCCGACGCCGGACGCTGAAGCGGCTGATCAACCTCGCCCCCCGGGCGGGATGCCAGGTCCAGGTGGTGGGCAGCCGGGGACTGCCCGACTTTCTGCTGCGCTTCCGTACCCGGTACGCCTTTCTGGCGGGGATGGTCCTGTCCCTGTGCGCGGTGGCCTTCCTGTCCCGGTTTGTCCTCACCATTGAGGTAACGGGGAACGAGCGGGTACCCACCGCGGTCATCCTGTCCCAGCTGCAGCAGCTGGGGGTGCGTCCCGGGGTGTACGGTCCGGCCCTGGACCGGCAGCAGATCGCCCAGGAGGCCCTGCTGGGACTGGAGGGGCTGTCTTGGATGGGCATCAACCTCCACGGCACCCGGCTGGAGGTTATCGTCCGGGAGGCGGTGGAGTCCCCGGAGCGGGTGGACGAGAGCGGCTATTACGACATTGTGGCGGAGGCCGGCGGCATCATTGTCCATGTGGAGGCGGAGCAGGGGGACGCGGCGGTGCAGGAGGGGGATACGGTGGCGGAGGGGGAGGTCCTGATTTCCGGCCTGGTCACCCTGGAGCCGCCTCAGTACAGCGACCAGCCCACCCGCTATTACAAGACCCACGCCCGGGGGCGGGTGTGGGCCCGGACCTGGCGCACCTTGACGGCCTCCATCCCACTGGAGGCGGCGGTGAAGGAGTACACCGGGGAGGAAGCAAGCGCCTGGTCCCTGGTTCTGTTTGGACAGCGCATCGAAATTTTTGGAAACAGTAGCATTTCCTGGCCATTCTATGATAAAATAACCTCAGTGCGGCAGGCCGGCCTGCCGGGGGGGATGGAGCTCCCTCTGTACCTGTACCGGGAGACAGCCCGGGCATATAACCTCCAAACCACGGCGGTGGACCTGTCCGCCGCCCAGAACCTGCTGGAGGAGCAGCTGACGCTGCGGCTGGAGCGGCTGGTGGGGAAGGAGGGGACGGTGGAGTCCGTCCAGTTCACCGCCCGGGTGGAGGGCGATACCCTCCAGGTGACGGCGGAGGCCGAGTGCCGGGAGGAGATCGGCCGGGAGGTTCCATCCTCCGTGCCCATGCCGGGCGAAAACGATTCCGGGGCCCGGGAGGCCCCGTAGCAAGCTGGGAGACGAGATACCAATGACAGAACAGAGCATCAGTCTGGAGCGCCTGGAGGACACCATCAACGTGTTCGGCTCCTTTGACGAAAATATCCGCATCATCGAGCGGGAGATGGGGGTCACGGTGGTCAGCCGGGACTCCCAGCTGAAGGTGTCGGGAGAGGACCCGGAGGGGGTGATGTTCGCCGTCCGGGCCATCGAGAACCTGATGACCCTGGCCTCCAAGGGGGAGGCCATCCACGAGCAGAACGTGCGCTACATCATCCAGCTGGTGCGGGAGGGGAAGGAGAACCAGATCCACCAGCTGGCGGGCGACGTGATCTGTGTCACCGCCAAGGGCAAGCCCATCAAGGCCAAGACCCTGGGCCAGAAGAGGTATGTGGAGGCCATCAAGAACAACGTCATCACCCTGGGCATCGGTCCGGCGGGCACCGGCAAGACCTATCTGGCGGTGGCCGCCGCCGTGGCCGCCTTCCGCTCCAAAGAGGTCAACCGCATCATCCTCACCCGCCCGGCGGTGGAGGCGGGGGAGCGGCTGGGCTTTCTCCCCGGCGACCTGCAGTCCAAGGTGGACCCCTATCTGCGGCCCCTGTACGACGCCCTCTTTGACATGCTGGGGGCGGAGACCTATAATAAATACCTGGAGCGGGGGAACATCGAGGTGGCCCCCCTGGCCTATATGCGGGGGAGGACCCTGGACGATTCCTTCATCATCCTGGACGAGGCCCAGAACACCTCCCGGGAGCAGATGGGACGAGGCCCAGAACACCTCCCGGGAGCAGATGAAGATGTTCCTCACCCGCCTGGGCTTCGGCTCCAAGATCGTCATCACCGGCGACATCACCCAGATTGACCTGCCCCCCGACAAGGTGTCCGGCCTGCGGGAGGCCATGCGGGTGCTCAAGGGGGTGGAGGACATCGCCATCCTGCGCCTCACCGAGTCGGACGTGGTCCGCCACGCCCTGGTGCAGAAGATCATCCGGGCCTATGAGGAGGACGAGCAGCGGCGCAGTCCCAAAAAGGAGGGACGGAAATGACCCGGTTCAGTTGGTACAGCTATGAGGCCCAGGTGGACCTGGAGGCCTCCCGGGATTACTACGAAAAGGCTGGGGAGTGGGACTGCTCCTGCGGCCACTGCCGGAACTTCCTGGCCCTGGCCCGGGGGCGGAAGCTGCCGGAGGAGCTGCTGGCCATCCTGGACAGCCTGTCCATCCCGCCGGAGAAGGCCACCTATGTGTGTGAACTCTACTACGACAAGGACTGGCGGGAGAAGGGCCTGCTCTACCAGCTCGAGTGGCGGATCGCGGGCAGGGTGGTCAAAAGGCCGGAGAGCAAGGAGAACGAGGGCACCGAATGGGGTCCGCCGGTGAAACAGCCCGGGTTTTATCTGATGCTGGGCCATGAGACCTATCCGGTGGAGCCGGAGTTTCCCCAGCCCAATTTCGACCTGGACGTCAGTTTGTACCTCCCCTGGGTGCTGGACGAGCCCGTCGACGGCCCCAATTCCCCTGAAACAAAGGAGACCTGATCCATGGTACAGGATACCAAGCGATATTTAGCCTATATCTGTCCCCACTGCCGCCAGTCGGTGATTGTGGAGCGGGACCTGTTCTCTCTGGCCGCCTCCATCGCCCACATCAAGTGCCCCTGCGGCAAATCGGAGCTGACGGTGGAGTTTCAGCCCAACCGGGTGCAGCTGACGGTGCCCTGCCTGTTCTGCGGCCGGGACCACGCCGTCTCCTGCTCCGCCCACGCCTTCGTCCGGGAAAAGGCCCTGGCCTTCTCCTGCGCCGCCTCCGGCCTGGACTGCTGCTATGTGGGGGAGGAGGGGCCCGTCTACGCCGCCACCGCCCGGCTGGAGCAGGCGGTGGACAAGCTGGAGGAGGAGTCCGCCCGGCAGGGGTCGTTTCTGGACGAGATTGTGATGCATGAGGTCCTCTCCGAGATCCGGGACATTGCCGCCCGGGGGGGGATCTCCTGTGCCTGCGGCAGCAGGGACTGGACCTTTCGGGTGAACTACAGCTCGGTGGACCTGATCTGCGCCCACTGCGGGGCCGAGATGCGCATCCCCGCGGCCACCGCCGATGACATTGACGATATCTGCTGCAAAAATACCATTTTGATCCGAGGGAAAGGAAACCTATGAGCTTATTTTTTGAACACACCATCCGGCTGTCCGGCATGGACGCCGATGGGCGGGGCATCTGCAAGGCCTCCGCGCTCCTCAACCACCTGCAGATCGCCGCGGCCCTGGCTGCGGAGGACGGGGGCTTCGGCCGGGAGGCCCTGGTGGAGCGGTACGGGGCCTTCTGGATGCTGGCCCGGTCCTGGTTCCGGCTGAGCCGCCCTCTGCTTTGGGAGGATGAGATCACCATCCGCACCTGGCACCGGGGCGGCAGAAGCGCCATTATGTACCGGGACTACGATATCTTCGTGGACGGGGAACTGGTGGGCGAATCGGTGTCCGGCTGGGTGCTGGCCAGTGTCCAGACCCACAGGCTGATGCGCCTGGGTGATGTGACCGAGCTGGCGGGGACCAGCGGCGGCGAGCTGTGCAAGACCATGACCCTGGCCAAGCTGCACCATCCCGCCCGGCTGGAGGAGGTGGAGCGCCGCCGGATGCGGTACAGCGACACGGATATCAACGGCCATGTGAACAACATCCGCTACGCCGACTTTGCCTGCGATGCGGTGGAGGCTGAGTGTATGAAGGAGAATACCTTCCTGGCCGAAATGCAGATCGGCTACCTGGCCGAGTGCCGCCCCGGCCAGACCCTGTCCATTCAGGTGGGCGGCCAGGGGGACGGGCGCTATGTCCGCGGGGTGGACGAGGAGGGGACGCCCCGCTTTGAGTCCGTCCTTTACTTTCAGCAGCTTTCTTGACAAGCCGGGGGACAGGGAGTAGAATAGTCCCAACTATCCAAAATACCGACAGATTGCCCCCGGGGGACCGGGGAGAAAAAAGGAGTTGTAGTGTATGGTCAATCAGGAAGCCGCACAGAAATTTGTCAAGCAGGGCCTGACCTTTGACGACGTGCTGCTGATCCCGGCGGCCAGCGACGTCCTGCCCGCCGACATCGACCTGCGCACCCGCCTGACCCGGAAGGTTCACCTGAACATTCCCCTGGTCAGCGCCGCCATGGATACCGTCACCGAGTACCGCATGGCCATTGCCATCGCCCGGGAGGGCGGCATCGGCATCATCCATAAGAACATGTCCATCAGTCAGCAGGCGGAGCAGGTGGACATGGTGAAGCGCTCGGAGAACGGCGTCATCACCAACCCCTTCTGGCTGGGGCCGGGCCACACTCTGGCCGAGGCCGACGAGCTGATGGCCAAATACCGCATCTCCGGCGTCCCCATCTGTGACAACGGCCGGCTCATCGGCATCATCACCAACCGGGACATGAAGTTTGAAACCGATATGAACCAGCTCATCGACGACGTGATGACCAAGGAGAACCTGGTCACCGCTCCGGAGGGGACCACCCTGTCCCAGGCCAAGGAGATCCTCCGCCGTCACAAGATCGAGAAGCTGCCCATCGTGGACAAGGAGTTCCGTCTCAAGGGCCTGATCACCATCAAGGACATTGAGAAGGCGGAGGTCTACCCCAACTCCGCCCGTGACGAGAAGGGCCGTCTGCTGGTGGGCGCCGCCATCGGCGTCACCGACGACGTGCTGGACCGGGTGGCCGCCCTGGTGGAGGCGGGGGCCGACGTGCTGGCTCTGGATTCCGCCCACGGACACTCCCGGAATATTCTCAACTGCGTCAAGCGCATCAAGGCCCTGTACCCCGACGTGCAGCTGATTGCCGGCAACGTGGCCACCGCCGAGGGGACAAAGGCCCTCATCGAGGCGGGGGCCGACTGCGTGAAGATCGGCATCGGACCCGGCTCCATCTGCACCACCCGGGTGGTGGCGGGCATCGGCGTGCCCCAGATCACCGCCGTCTATGACGCCGCCTGCATGGCCGCCAAATACGACATCCCCATCATTGCCGACGGCGGCATCAAGTACTCCGGCGACATCACCAAGGCGCTGGCAGCCGGGGCCGATGTGGTCATGGTGGGTTCTCTGCTGGCCGGCTGTGAGGAGTCCCCCGGCGACACCGAGGTGTTCCAGGGCCGCCAGTTCAAGGTCTACCGGGGCATGGGTTCCCTGTCTGCCATGAACCAGGGCTCCAAGGACCGCTACTTCCAGCAGAACAACAAAAAGCTGGTCCCCGAGGGGGTGGAGGGCCGCGTCCCCTATAAGGGAGCGGTGGGCGAGACAATCTATCAGATGATGGGCGGCCTGAAGGCCGGCATGGGCTATACCGGCTGCCACAGCATTGAAGAGCTGCAGTCCAAGGCCCAGTTCATGCAGATCACCGCCGCCGGCCTGCGGGAGTCCCACCCCCACGATATCTATATTACCAAGGAGGCCCCCAACTACACGGTCAACCCCAGCTGAACACAGGACAGAAAGGCGAAGGGCCGCACATAATGTGCGGCCCTCAGTTTGTCAAAAAAGTGCCGGCAGAAAAACAGGGATTTTCGCGGCGGGGGAGCTCGAGGGGGCGGCAGCCCGCCTCGAATGGGATCGAATGCCCCGCAAAGCCTTGCTGTACAAGGCTTTGCGGCCCACGAAGTGGGGACTTTCCCACTGCGGAGAAGTGGGAAAGTAACGGCATTTTTAGGCTGTGAAAAAGTCTGACAAGACTTTTTCACAGCCTGAGGGCCGCACATAATGTGCGGCCCTTTTATTCCGAAAAACAGGAGGAGAATCAAAATGGAGCGTTTCACGGTCCGGGAGGGGAAGGCGGTGCGCGTTCAGCCGGAGCGGCTGGAGGAAGCACTGATTCAGCTGGCCCGGTTTGAGGATATGGCCCAGGGACTGGAGCGGGAGCAGGAGGAAATTGCCCAAAGGCTGGCACAGCTGAGGGAGCAGGGGAGAGAAAAGACGGTCCAGTTCCGGGAGCTGCTGGCCCAAAAGCTGACCAATCAAAACATGAAGCTGCTGCTGGAGCGGTGGAAGATTCAGTAAGATCAGGCTTGGCCGCATGCTCTGTGGGACATGCGGCCGTTGTGATCCCGAGGCTGCGCCGCGCCGGAAACAGGCCCCGGCCTGAGCGATCCGGGCCTGCCCTTCAGCACGCCTGGGACAGCTCCTCCTCCAGCAGGGTCAGAAAGCGGCGCAGAGCGGGAGTGGACTCCTCCGCCAGGTGGGCCGCCCCATAGGACAGGGGAGCAAGGCCCTCCAGAGGGATGTAACACAGGCCGGGGAGGCGGGTCTGGGGCAGGTCGGGAACCAGCATAAAGGCAAAGCCGGCCTCCGCCAGGGTGCAGGCGGTCTCCAGATTGTCACAGAAGAGCAGCTGCTCCGGACTTCGCCCCGCGAGCAGCTGGTTTTGAACCTCCAGCAGGGCGGGGGGATAGCAGTGGGGAGGGCAGGCGGTGACACGGCCGTAGCTCTTCAGCTGATCCAACGTCAGGCGCTCCTCCCGGGCCAGGGGGTAGCGCGCACTGCAGGCGCAGGCGATGGGGCACAGGGCCATCTGTCGGTAGGCCGCCTTTTTGGGGGCCGCGTCCTGAAAGGCGAACATCACCTGGATATCCCGCTCCTCCAGCAGATTTTCCAACGAATGAAAGGGAATCAGCCGCAGGATGGGCAGCAGCTGGGGCTCCTCCAGGCGGAACCTGGACAGGACGGGCCGCAGCAGCCCCAGCTCCAGAAAGCTGCGGCAGCCGACGCCCAGGCGTGTGGGCCGGTCCTCCTCATACTCCCGCAGCCGCTGCCTGGATAGGCCGGAGAGCCGGAGAATTTCACTGGCATACTGTGTGAACAGCTGGCCCGCCTGGGTCAGCCGGACGCTTTTGCTGGTGCGGTGGAAGAGCTTGGTCCCCAGCTCGTTCTCCAGGGTGTTGATCTGGTGGCTCACCGCCGGCTGGGTCAGGCGCAGCTGCTCCGCCGCCCGGGAAAAATTCAAAAAATTAGAGACTGCCATGAAGCACTCCAGTTGTGTGGTATTCAAACAAAATTCCTCCGGTTCGCCTCTGCCCTTTTTGTATAATGCAGAAGTTCAATAAAATTCTTTAATAGATGATAACAGATTTGAATTTCACATGCAAGAAGTTTTGTGATATAAAAGTAAACGTTCAAACAATTTGGAGCCAAAATATTGGATGGGGAAGGAAGGCGGACTGAATCATGGAGGTGGATCGGAACGAGATCAGCCGGGACAACCGGAGGATCAGCGTTCAGCTGCAGCAGCAGGCCGACCGTCTGATGGCCCAAAAGGGGCTGACTGCGGTTCAGGCACGGCTGCTGCTCTATATTCTGGATCATTCAGAGGACGGAATCTCCCTGACCGAGGTCCACCGGGAGTTCGGCTATTCCATGGCGGCTCTGTCCAGCCTGGTCAAGCGCCTGAAGGAGAAGGGCTATGTGCAGAGAGTGCCCTGCGCCGGAGATGACCGGAAAAAGATTCTGTACGGAACGAAAAAGGGGGAGGAGGTTCGGGAATTTCTCAACCGCTCCTTTTTCAGAGCGCAGGATCAGCTCTATTCCGGGTTTTCTCAGGAGGAGCTGTCCATGCTGGACCGTTTGCAGAAGAAAATATTGAGGAATCTTGCCGCGCTGACGCAGCAAAACAGCAACAAGGAGGAGTCTGAAACGTGAAACGAGTGATCCAGCAGCTGGGAGTCTACAAAAAGGACACCTTCCTGTGCGTGGTGCTGACCACGCTGGAGGTGATTATGGAGATTCTGATGCCCTTTATTACCGCCCGGCTGATTGCCGAGGGACTGGAGGCCAGCAATCTGCCGGCAGTGTACCGCTATGGGGCGATTCTGGTGGTTCTGGCCCTGCTCAGCCTGATTTTCGGAGCTACCGCCGGCCGCTTTGCCGCCAGCGCCTCCTCCGGCCTGGCAGCCAATCTGCGGGAGGCCATTTATACCAACATCCAGACCTTTTCCTTTTCCAACATCGACAAGTTCAGCGTCCCCGGTCTGGTGACCCGGATGACCACCGACATCACCAATGTGCAGCAGGCCTTCATGATGGTCATCCGCATTGCGGTGCGCTCCCCTCTGACCCTGGTATTCAGTTATGTCATGTGCATGGTGATCAATGTGGAGCTGAGCCTCACCTTTTTGATTGCCCTGGCCTTTCTTGTTTTGGTCATCGGCGCCATTATGGTGGTCACCCTGCGCATCTTCAGCCAGGTGTTCCGGAAATACGATGATCTGAACGCCAGCGTCCAGGAGAACGTGTCCGCCATCCGGGTGGTGAAGGCCTTTGTCCGGGAGGACTACGAGGACAGGAAGTTTGCAAAGGCCTCAAAAAATCTGTATGACCTGTCCGTCAAGGCGGAGGGCCTGCTGGCCTTCAACGGGCCTGCCATGATGATCGCCGTCTACTTCTGTATTATTATGGTGTCCTGGCTGGGAGCCCACTTCATCGTAATCGACGGCACCCTGGAAACCGCCGACCTGACCAGCCTGTACAGCTACATTATGTCCCTGCTCATGAGCCTGATGATGCTCTCCATGGTGGTGGTCATGATCTCCATGTCCATGGCCAGCATCCGCCGCATCCGCGAGGTACTGGAGGAGACTCCCGACATCCACGATCCGGAGAATCCGGTGATGGAGGTTGCCGACGGCAGCATCGACTTCGACCATGTGACCTTCTCCTACAAGCACGGCAGCGGCAAGAATGCCCTGTCTGACATTGATCTGCACATCCGTTCCGGCGAGACCGTCGGGATCATCGGCGGCACCGGAGCGGGCAAGAGCAGTCTGGTCAACCTGATCTGCCGGCTGTACGACGTGGACCAGGGCAGCGTCAAGGTGGGCGGCCGGGATGTGCGGGAGTATGACACCGAGGCTCTGCGCAACCAGGTGTCGGTGGTTCTGCAGAAGAACACCCTGTTTTCCGGCACCATCCTGGATAACCTGCGCTGGGGCAACCCGGAGGCCACCGAGGAGGAGTGCGTGGAGGCATGTAAGGCGGCCTGCGCGGATGAGTTCATCGACCGCTTTCCCGACGGCTACCACACCCGCATCGAGCGGGGAGGCAATAACGTCTCCGGCGGACAGAAGCAGCGGCTTTGTATCGCCCGTGCCCTGCTGAAGAAGCCCAGGGTCCTCATCCTGGATGACTCCACCTCCGCCGTGGACACCGCCACCGACGCCAAGATCCGGGCCGCCTTTGCCCAGAAGATTCCCGGCACCACCAAGATCATCATCGCCCAGCGGGTTTCCAGTGTGGAGGGCGCCGACCGGATTCTGGTACTGGACAACGGCCGTGTCAACGCCTTTGACACCCATGAAAATCTGCTCAGGAGCAACCCCATTTACCAGGAGATCTACGAGTCCCAGGTGAAGGGCGGCGGCGACTTTGACCAGCCCGCGTGAGAGGAGGAGAGACTGAAATGGCACAACCAACAATGAAACGGGGCGGAGGCATGTCCGTTCTGAATCGGGTCATCCGCTATATGCTCCATTACTACAAATATCTGTTCATCCTGGTTATCGGGTGTATTCTGGTGTCCGCCGTGTGTACCGTGGTGGGAGCCACATTTCCGGAGACGCTGATCAACGACTACCTGGAGCCCATGCTGAAAAACGGAACTCAGGACTTCACCGGCCTGTACCATGACATTGTCCGGCTGGCCTGCATCATGGGCGCCGGCGTGGTGGCCTCCTTTGCCTATAACCGCATTATGGTCAATGTGAGCCAGGGCACTCTGCGCCACCTGCGCGACGACCTGTTTCACAAGATGGAGTCCCTGCCCATCAAGTATTTTGACACCCACGCCCACGGCGACATCATGTCGGTGTACACCAATGACGTGGACACCCTGCGGCAGCTTTTAAGCCAGAGCATTCCACAGATTATCAACTCCGGCTTTTCCATGATTGCCACCCTGATCACCATGATTATCATGAGTCCCGTCCTCACCGTCATCTCCATCCTCACCGCGCTTCTTATGCTGACAGTGACCAGAAACTTCACCCGGCTGTCCGGCCGCTACTTTATCCAGCAGCAGCGGGCCCTGGGTGCGGTGGACGGCTTCATTGAGGAGATGCTGGACGGACAGAAGGTGGTCAAGGTATTCTGCCATGAGGAGGAGGCCAAGGCCGACTTCCGCAAGGTGAACGAGGAGCTGCGCCAGAGCGCCAACCTGGCCAACCGCTACTCCAACCTGCTTATGCCCATCAATGCCAACATCGGCTGGCTGAGCTATGCCGTTGTGGCCATCGTGGGGGCCATTCTGGCCATCAACGGCATGGCTGGAGTGGATCTGGGCATCGTCATCACCTTTGTGGGGCTGAACAAGAGCTTTACCAATCCCATTGCCCAGGTGAGCATGCAGATCAACTTTGTAGTTACCGCCGCCGCCGGCGCCCAGCGCGTCTTTGACCTGATGGACCAGATTCCCGAGAAGGACGAGGGCTATGTGGAGCTGGTCAACGCCAGGGAGGACGCCGAGGGCAATATGCACGAGTCGGCGGAGCGCACCAACGTGTGGGCCTGGAAGCATCCCCACAGGGCGGAAGGGACCGTCACCTACACGAAGCTGGAGGGCGGCGTGGTCTTTGAAGATGTGGACTTCGGCTATGACGAGGGCAAGCTGGTGCTCCATAATATCAGCCTGTGGGCCAAGCCGGGACAGAAGATTGCCTTCGTGGGGGCCACCGGCGCGGGCAAGACCACCATCACCAACCTGATCAACCGCTTTTATGACATTGCTGACGGCAAGATCCGCTATGACGGCATCAACATCAACAAGATCAAAAAGCCGGACCTGCGGCGGTCCCTGGGCATTGTGCTTCAGGATACCCACCTGTTCACCGGCACGGTGATGGAGAACATCCGCTACGGCAACCTGGAGGCCACCGACGAGGAGTGCATGGCCGCCGCCAAGCTGGCCAACGCCGACGGCTTCATCCGCCGCCTGCCTGACGGGTACAACACCATGCTCACCGGCGACGGCGCCAACCTCTCCCAGGGACAGCGGCAGCTGCTGGCCATTGCCCGGGCCGCCGTGGCCGATCCCCCGGTGCTGATCCTGGACGAGGCCACAAGCTCCATCGACACCCGCACTGAGAAGCTGGTCCAGGACGGCATGGACGCTCTGATGACCGGGCGGACCACCTTCGTCATCGCCCACCGCCTGAGCACCGTCCGCAACTCCGACTGCATCATGGTCATGGAGCAGGGCCGTATCATCGAGCGGGGCACCCACGATGAGCTCATCGAGAGAAAGGGCAAGTACTACCAGCTTTATACTGGCAATTTTGCCGAGGAGACTGCCTGAACAAGACGGGCGTCCTTGTGGAAAAGACCCCTTGCAGAAGAAAGTCCCCCAGTGATATCATAAAAAAGAAAACGAGCGGTGCCAGGCACATAAGTCCAGTTTGTGCCTGGCCCGCTCAATTTTTGTTCAAAAGGGGATGTTTGTTTGCCGAAAACAAAAGTTCAAGAGGTGGTGTTTGCCCTGCTGATGAGCCTGGGCATGGTGTTTGCCATGGAGCTTTACAATACCGCCCTGCGTATGGGCGGACTGTCCGCGGCCTGTCTGCCCTCCGTTCTGGAGGAGCTGCCCGTGATGCTGCCCCTATGCTTTGTAACCAGCTTCTTTCTGATGGACCCTCTGGCCCAGCGTCTGGCCTTTGCCCAGGTGACGCCGGGGACGGACAGCCCCATTCTGGTCACACTGGTCCGCTCCGGGATTACGGTGGCCCTGATGTGTCCGGCCATGAGCCTGTGGGCCGCCCTGATTTTCCACGGAGTCAGCGGAGAGACCTGCTTTGTGTGGATTCAGACGCTGGCCCGGAATTTTCCCATGGCCCTGTGCTGGCAGATCTTTTTTTGCGGTCCCCTGGTGCGGAAGGTGTTCCGGGCAGTTTTCCGCAGACAGCTGCAGCCGGAACGGGCGGAGAGCGGAGGTTGAGGGGAGACGGCGGCCGCGCGGCTGTTACCACGCGGGATGCCGGACCTGCAGCGACAGAAGCTGCCGGGTGACCTGGGCGCACCGCAGGGAGTGAAACTGGAGGTACTGCTTCTTGGCCGCCCGTTCGGTGCGCTGCTTTTCCTGAAACAGCCGCCAGCGGGGGCAGGTTTTGTGGCATCCGGTCTGGTAGGCGGGGCATGCGTCTTGACATGGAAGCATGGGTTATCACTCCTGTTTCAACAGATTTGCGCCCAGGGCGCGGAGAAAAACAGAGAGCCGGCTTCCAGGCGCGCGGAGGCGCAGAAGCCGGCTTTTAGCGTTGGGAGGATGCGGGCGCGCCGCGCCCGGGGGAAGAGAATGGACTGGAACATAGGGCGGCACCTCCCAAGGCAGGATGAAACATTACAGTTTGATTTTATGCTTCCTGCGGGCAAGTTACCACCGCGTCGGGGTAAAGAGAAGGTTAAACCT
>CAJFVL010000034.1 GCA_904420465.1 uncultured Clostridium sp. | reverse complement strand
CCCTCTTGAACTATCAGAGGGTGCATACCTGATGGCTCGGGAGAGCGCTTGAATGGCATTCAAGAGGTCAGCGGTTCGATCCCGCTTATCTCCACCAAACGATAGTTCAGAACAGCTTCTTGTGAAGAAGCTGTCCTGTTTTATCGCAGAATTGGACGGCGGTGCTTGCCCTCCGTCTTGATCTCTGATCCGTTTCCGGATCTGCAGGTGTAGTTCAATGGCAGAATGTCAGCTTCCCAAGCTGAACACGAGGGTTCGATTCCCTTCACCTGCTCCACATCGCCGCGAACGTCATATCGTTCGCGGCGATTTTTTTACAAAAGTCATCTTTTCCCGCTTCACCGCGGCTCCTTCTCAAACCGAACCCGCTTTGGTATGCCGCCCTATAAACAGTACAGGAATTCAGCATAACATTCACGGGGATACTTTAAAGCACTTTCTAATCTGGCAGCTGATATATCAGTCCCTGCAGGGTTCGATTCAAATGCGCCGAAGGATCTTCTCAAGACATGTTGATGAACTGTCTTTTCAGCGGGCCGAAAATATTTCATTTTATCTGCTTCTCCAAATATTGACTGTATTGCTTTAAGCTAATATACTAAGTATTATATATCAATCCTTACATTTTAACACGAAAACCGAGAAAATTTGATATTGGGAGGGTGAAATACAATATGAAAAAGGGTGATCTGGAGGACCTTGCATATACCGAGCTGAAAAATGCCATTGTAACCGGCTCCTGTCCTCCAGGCATGCAGATTGCCGAGGATATGATTGCAAATCAGCTTAATATGAGCCGTTCCCCCGTTCGCGTCGCCATCAAAAGGCTTCAGGCGGAAGGATTTTTAGAGAGAAGGGCCAACAAGCGGATTTACGTCACCTTCGCAAACGAAAAACGGACCCTGGACGCGCTGTATGTCCGCGAGGCCTTGGAGGGGATTGCCGCCCGCCTTGCCGCTGTATCCCGCACCGAGGATGACATAAAGCAGCTTCAGGCAATCATGTCTGAGGCGGAAGAGCTGATTCAACAAAACAACATCTATGAATCGTATCGGATTGGCTTTAAAATGCACAAAAAGATCTTTTGTATTGCGCGCAACGAGCAATTATCACGATTTGGGATCATCACCTTGGAGCAGGAATCCGTATTCAGCTACCGCAGTCTGCAAAACAGCCTGGACCGTGCCAAAATTGCCCACCAGGAGCATGAGATTATTGTAAACCATATCATCACAGGAAATGCGGACGAGGCGGAGGCCGCCGCCCGGCAGCACATCGTTCGCCTTCAGGAGCGGCTGCTGCAGTATAAGTTTTCAGATCCAACACCCAGGCCGCTGGTTTTTTAAATCAATTCTGAGTCAAAACCTCCGGCAAAGCCGGAGGTTTTGACTCCGTTTCCCGCTTTCGCCGGAGCAGCGGCCTGCCCCGGCCTTCCCAGGCATGCCGGCTCTTACCGCGAGCCTTCCGCCGCCCCAGCACAGCTCGTTTCATCGCCGCCCGGGCCGGACTGACGCCGGTCCCGGGTCCGGTCTCCGCCCAGGATCTGTGCCTGCGCCTCCGCCGCAGGGAGCGGCACGGAAAAGCGGAACCCCTGGAGCACATCACAGCGGAGCTCCTTCAACAGCTCAATCTGGCGGTCGTGCTCCACGCCCTCCGCCAAAATGGTCATCCCCATTCTGTGGCCTGTCTCCACCAGGGCCCCGAGGATGATCCTTCCCCGCTCCGTCTCCATGTTGTCCACCAGCTGTTTGTCCAGCTTCAGCCCATCCACAGGGTACTCCTGCAAATCATGGAAGGAGGAAAAGCCCATGCCGAAATCATCAAAAATCACCCGCACGCCCAGTTTCCGCACACCCACAATGTTTTGGAGCATTCGTTCCGCCTCGCGCTGGCCGACCTGCTTGCTCTCCGTCACCTCCAGGATGAGCAGCTTCCGTGTAAAGGAATACTGTCCAATCACCTGGGCGCACCGCTCTACAAAGTCCGGCGCTGAAAAGGTTTTACGGGAGAAATTGCAGGAGATGAAGAAATCCCGGACCTGCTGTTTGTCCAGCTCCTCCAGAAAAGCGCAGGTTTTTTCCATCCCATAAAAATCCAGCTCATCCAGCCAGCCCTCCTCCTCCATCAGGGGGATGTAGCGGTCAGGACTCAAAAGGCCCTTCTGCGGGTGGTTCCAGCGGGACAGAGCCTCTCCGCCCACCACCCGAAAGGCCGCGGCATCCACAAAAAACTGCAGCCAAAGCTGGAAATCCCCCCGCCTCAAGCCTTCTCTGAAATCAGCCAGCAGCTGCCAGCGATCCCGGCAGGCGCTGCACTGCTCCGTCCCGCACAGCCGGTATTCGGACTCCTCCCAGCGGGCAGCCATCGCACACTGACGGGCATGAAACATAACCTGCTCCAGGTCCCGGTATTCCGACTCCAGGGGGCAGATCCCCGCCGTCACATCACCCGGCCCCAGCTTTCCTCCGGCCAGGGAAAAGGATCGGATTTCCTCCAGACGGGACCGGGTCCAGCCCTCCGCGCTTTCCAGGCTGGGCGCCCGCTTCAGCGCCACCAGGTCGCCGCCGCTCCCGCGGGCCAGAAGGTCACCCGGCTCGGCAGCCTCCCGCAGCATCCGGGCCCCGTGAAGGAGAAAGGCGGCAGACTGCTCCCGCCCGCCCAGATATCCTATGTGGTCCAGATCCAGATGAAAACAAATCAGGCAGTACAGGGGCCGCGCCTGGTCCCGAAGCAGTCTGGAATACTGGGCCTCCAGCTGCTCACAGCACTCCAGCCCGGTTTCCGGATCGGTCTTATCGGCCGTCTCGGCCGCTCTCCGGTGTTTCCGGATACGCCACAGGGCCAGGATCGCTCCCGCCAGCAGCGCAAGACAGGCGGCAGCGCCGGCAATCACCGCCCCTGCGGGGGTCTGGGCGGGCGGCGTCTCTCTGACCGCCTCCAGCACCGCCCCGGTCCACGTCTCCTGCCCGGTCCGCGCCGCAAAGCTCCTCAGATCGGTCTGAAATTGGGCGGGGGCCGTCTGGGTAAAGCGGAGCAGGTAGGCCCGCTCCTCCCCTTCCGTCTCTGCGGAAAAGAGAACCACCGCCTCCCCCTGGGTATTTTCGTAGTGCTCCCCCGCCTCACAGCCGGAAATCAGGTCCACCTGAAGATTGGACGCCAGCCGTTCCCGCCGGTCCTCCGATCCAGGCTGGTAATAGCGCAGGTCGTACCCATACTCCTGGGCAAACCGCTCCAAAAAGCCGGGAATCGCCCCCTGATAGCTCTGACTGTCCGAATCATAATACTCCAGGGGATAGAGCTCCGGATTTCCCGCCACATAGATGATTGGTTCGCTGCTCTGCAAGGCTTATGCTCTCCTTCTCACTGAAACAGGGTCAGATTCCCGGCAGGGACCGCCTCTGCCAGGTCATCCGCCTGCTCCTCCAGTCCCTGAAGCTGCCGGTTAATCCCCTCCAAAGCGGTGCGGACGGACTCTCCCAGCGCCTCGACCTTCTTCCGGTAGCCGTCCAGCTGCGCCAGATTTTCCTCCAGCGTCCGGCGGACTGTCTCCCGCGCGGCCTCCTCCTGGGACCGGCTCTCCGCCCGGATCGCCTCCGCGCTGGCTCTGGCGTCCAGAATGGCGCCCGCAATCTGATCCTGCTGCTCCCGCAGCCTGGCCAGATCCGCTCTCAGGCTCTGGTTCTCCCGCTCTAACGCCTGAATCCGCTCCTGCGCCTTCTGGTCCGACTGCTCCGCCTGGGCGTCCTTCTCCAGCAGCTTTTGAGAGAAGGTTTCCTCCTGGCCGGCAATGTACCGGAGCACACTTTCCTTTTTATACCCCCAAAATCCCTTTTTCAGCTCCTCTATCCGCATATCTGTATCCTCCATTCATTTGAATTGGATTTTTTGGCGCTGGATCCGACCCCAGCTGTCCTTCTTCTTCTGATATCCAATCAATGCGGTCATCCGCACCCAAGCCATGACAAACCGCAGAAAGGACACCTCAACCACACACAGTCCCACCGCCTTCAGCGCATCCGAAGGATACAGCTTCAGATCAATGGTGTGGATTCTGGCAAAAAAGGCTGTCAGGGAGAGAAGCGCCGTATAGACCACATAGATTCCAAAAAAGAGAATCATAAACGGGACGTTGATCATATCCACCGCAAAGGCCAGCAGGGTGACAAGCACGCCAAAGACCTCGATGTAAGGGGAAAAGAGTTCATAAAACAGGAAGTAAAAGTAAGAGACAAAGCTCACCGCCCCATACTTGGGGTTGGCCATGATGTTCCGGTATTTCATCATGCTCTGAAACAGCCCGATGTGCCAGCGCCTCCGCTGGCGGCACAGGTCCCGCAGATGCTCAGGCACCTGGGTCCAGCAGACCGCGTCGGTGACATATCGGATGCGGTATGGCCGGCCGTGCTCCCGGCAGAACACATGGAGCTTTACCGCCAGCTCCATATCCTCCCCCATGGTGGTGTTGTCATAGCCACCCGCGGCAATGACCACGCTCTTCAGGAACAGGCCGAAGGCCCCGGAGATGATGATGTTGCCGTTGAATTTGTCAAACAGGATGCGGGAGGCCAGAAAGGAGCGGTCGTACTCCAGCACCTGCATGCAGGGCAGCAGCTTTCTCGGCATCCGGTAGCGCACCACCCGGCCGTTCTCAATCTCCGCCCCGTTGCAGGGGCGCACCGAGCCCCCTACCGCCACCACGCTGGAGTCCTCCAGCACCGGGCGCACAATTTTCTCCAGGGAATCGTACTGGAGCACCGAATCCGCGTCAATGCAGAGAAAGTATGGGTAGTTGGCCACATTGATGCCCATATTCAGCGCGTCCGCCTTTCCCCCGTTCTGTTTCCGCACCAGGGTGATGGGCACCTTCCACTCCCGGGTCTCGTAGATCTCCTCCTCCGGCTGGCAGGGAATTCTGCGCTGGATCGGGCGGTCGATGCGCCACATGTGAAAGGCGTCCCGCAGCACCTGGACCGTGTCATCGGTGGAACCGTCATCCACCACCACAATCTCATACAGCTTGTAGTCCAGGGCCAGCAGGGAGCGGACGGTGGACTCGATGGTCACCTGCTCATTATGGGCAGGCACAATGACGGAGACGGGGACATAGTAGTCGTTGGACAGCTCGTTTTTCATCAGATTGCGCCGCTTGGCGGCATAGAGGTCGGAGGACCCCACCGTCACCGACAGGAACAGGAAGCTGGAATAGACGATCATATAGAGAATGAAAAAACACTCCACTCCCAGCAGAAAAGCCTGGACAAACTCTCTCATACCGCAGCCTCCTGTTCCGCCTCCGTCCGGGCGGCCCGCTCCATCCGTCCGACCTCCAGACGGTAGGTCAGCATCTCCCGGGCGTACCGGTCTCCTCCCCCCAGCACCTGAAGCAGTTCCTCATAGGACAGGCCGTGTGCCTCCAGGCTGGCGGAGGCGTTATAGCGCACATACCAGCTGGGGCTGCTCATGGCCCGCATCAGCCCGTCCACCACCTCCTGCCCTGGATACCGGGCCAGAGCGGCCGCGCTGATGGCCGCGTACTCCCACCGCAGCGGGTCGGGGTCCCGCACAAACTCCAGCAGCGCACTCCGCATCTCCGGGTCTGGATACCGGCCGAAGTACCGGATGGCCGCGAAGCGCAGCTCCTTATCCCGGCCCCTATCCCGGAGAATCTGTCCCATCTGCCCGCCATAGTCCCCGCTTGCAAAGCGAATATAGTCCAGCACCGCCCGCTGAATGGACGGGTCAAGCTGATCGAACCGCTCCCACAGCCGGCGGATGATCTCTCCGGCCTCTCCGGTATAGCTGAGGAGGGCCTCCGTGATCACCTTTTCATGGAGCTGGGTCCCCGGCTGGCTCCCCAGCTGCCGCAGGGCGTCGATCAGGGTCTCCGGACTTCCAAATGCGCACAGGGCCTTCAGGGCGTTTACCCGGCAGTACAGGCTGTCCTTCTTCAGATAGGTCAGCAGCATCTGCTGAAACTGGTCCATCTGCATGCGCCGCAGAAACCGGTTGCGGGCCAGGAAATGACAGAAGTAGGCCGCCTGCGTGTCATCCCGCCTGCAATACACGGAGGTCAGGTACAAAAATACCGGCCGGAGCTGGCAGAGATACTCCCGGAACACCTCCTCCCCGTCACGCCCCTCCAAAAAGCGGTCAAAGGTCAAAAGCCAGCTGACCCGGGACAGGCGGCGGCGCATCCAGACCAGATGCCGGTCCCGAACGGGGCGCCCCTCCCCCACGTTCCGGACCTGGGCCTCCACCCGGCGGGCCAGGACCGCCGTCCGCTTTCTCAGCCTTCGGTCTCCGGACCGGAGGTGCAGCCCGTAGACCAGATTAAAGGCCAGCATGCTCAGACACACCAGCCCATATCCATACAGCAGAATCTCCGCGCCCACGCGCCTCACCTCCCCACCCGGTCATTCGGACAGCTCAGCCCTCCAGCCCGGCCCAATAGGCCTGCAGAATGTAATAGGACTCCTTTAAGCGCTCTTGGAAGGAGCCGGAGCCTCCCCAGCCCTCCAGCGGAAAGGAAGCCATTGGGATTCGGAACTCTGTGTCCTCCCCCACAGCCATGCCCACAAACATCTCGTCAATGTGAATGTATTCCACGCCGTAGTTCTCATAGTAGTCGCCGTGGATCATCCGCTCTGACGGATCTCCGAAATTCAGAAGCTCCCACGGAATCCGAAGCTCCACACCGCCGCTGGTAAAATGAAAATCAGCCAGCGAGTCATAGAGGGCGCTGTCCGGGTCGGCATTGCCTTCCCGGAGGAGTCCGGTTTCATAGGTGGGGTACGGCTCCCACCCGCCCACGGGCACCGGGTCCTCCCGCTGCACCAGCAGGCGAATGGGACGGAACAGCGGAGAGTCCTTGTCCCGCAGCTCCTCGTAGGGGTCCACCCGGTCGGTCTCATAGGCATGCATGGCCCACAGCGTCTCATAGCGCTCCTGAACCACCACGCGGCTTGTTCCGCCGCCGTCAATGCAGATCACAAAATCACAGGCCCGCTCAAAGGACAGGCCGTAGTTCTCACAGTAGGTGCTGCCTGACTCCGGCGTAGTGTCGATGGGGATGTAAAGGGTATCGGACGCCGGATCAAAGCCCTCCTGCTCCGCGAAAAAGTAGAGGTACTTCTCATCGTACCGCATGGAGAGGCTTCCCCGGGGGCCGGAGAGGACCACATCCTCCTCCGTCCACTCCGAGGGGTCGCCGTCCACCACACAGGCCGGCTCCTCCTGCCAGGAAAATTGCAGCAGCCCATAGCCCTGTCCGTCGGACTGCACATCCTGCCACACAGGCATCAGCGAGTCCAGCGTCGCATAGGTGGTGTTCCAGGTCCGCCGCTCCCACACATCCTGCCAGGTGGAAACAAACACGCCGGCCCAGCCCGCCTCCGAGGCCTCCCGGCAGACCTCCACAATCCGTTCTCCCTGCTCCTGCTCCGTCAGGGGCGCCTCGTCCTCGTACACCGGCGCCCTGGCCGTGGAGAAGCCAAAGCCGGCGGCCACCACCGGAATGGCATGGTAGCGGCCCAGCAGCTCCAGGTATCCGTTGTAGACAGCCGTGGTATCCAGCCCGACAAGGGCTGTCCCCAGCGCCGCCCGCTGCTCCTGGGAAAAGTAGTCCAGGAAGTCCTCGCTGAACTGGCTCAGGCGGTAGGCGGCAAAATAGCCGGAGCACAGAGCCTGGGTGGGTACGACATGCTCGGCATCCACCTGGTTGTATTTGAAGAAACGCGTGGCATAGAGATCCTCATACGCAAAGGGATCGTTGTTCGGGTCGTTGACAAAGGCAATCAGCCGCTGGGTCTTGTATTTTTCCGTCTCATACTGCACGATCCGGTCCATGATCTCCGCCATCAGCACCTCAAAGCGGTTGGCCTCTGGCGCGGTGGTAAAATAGGTCCCCTCATAGGACAGGGGATGCAGGGTGCTGTTGTTGGTATAGGCGATGTTGCCGCTGTCCCACTCGCTGCCCACCAGATAGCCCAGCACCCAGGGGGACACATCCCAGCGGTAGACGCCGGTGCCGCTGGTATCTCCGAGGGCAATGCGCTTACGCCCGTGGATCACATCCACCGCGGCCTGTCCGTTTTGAATCAGCAGCTCCCGGAACTCACTGTCATAGGCGTCCTCCGCGCCGTAATTGGCCGCGTCCGACACCTGAAGCCCCTGGAGCAGATAGAGCGTCAAACCGCTTTCCGTGTTGAACTGGTAAAAGGCCTCGTAAAAGTCACTGTCCATAATCGTATAGATCCGGACGGTGTTGGCCCCCATGGCCGCAATGGCCTCAAACCAGCGCAGATAGTCCTCTCTGCCGGCAGCGAAATCCATGGCCGGCTCTCCGGGCAGGCTGGAGGACACATCCACGCCGCGGATCTCCAGCGTCTCCCACCGCCCCTCTGTCAGATGCTGGATCTCTCCGTCCAGTGTACGGAACTCGGCAGTCACCGGGGCATCCGGGTTCAGATTCCAATAAACCCCTTCATAATAGACTGCATACAGCGCTCCGCCCCCAAGGGCAACCAGGATACAGGCAAGGATGATAAACCGTCTCATGCCCGCCCCCTACTGCACCCACTGGGCGGCGTTCTTGGAGCGGTGGCAGTGCTGGTACAGATTTTCAATATTCTCGTCCAGCCACTCAGCCCGTGAGAACATGTAGCCCTTCATGCGGCCGACAGCGTCCTCGTAGCTGTGGGGGTTGGCCTCCTCCAGCGTCTCATCCGCATCAGGCTCCCGGCGCTGGCGCACCTCCAGCAGATTCGGGTCGTAGCTCCAGCCCCAGACCTCGTCGTTGCGCTGGATGGCCGGCCCCAGGTAGTCCACCACATCATCGATGTACGCGTCCAGATAGTCGTCGGAGAGAATCCCCTGCCGCAGCTGCCGATACCGGGCAATGACCCGCTGGACAAATCCCTCATCGGTCATCAGCCGGCCGTACCAGCCGCGGTTCTCCAGCAGAAAGCCCTCCCGGGAGAACTCATGGAAAAAATTGTTGAGCACGTTGTTGTAATCCCAGACCGGGCCGATGTGCAGCTTGCCTCGGACATCCCGGTAAAGATAGGTGGACCGGGAAAAGGCATCATTGACCGCCAGAAATTCCTGAAGAATATAGTAGTCCACAAAGGAATCCACATCAATCTCCTCTTCATAGTCGTACCGGCCGGTCACCATATCCGAGGAGTACAGCCCCCGCTCGACCCGGCTGATATCCCGCTGGATATAGTCGATGACCTCCTGCGTCAGCTCCTCGGCGCGGGGGTAGCGAATGCAGAATGCCGTGGTGGACACCTCGTCAAACTCCATCTGATTGGTGTACCAGGTATAGCTCTCCGCCACCGTCTCGGCCCCTTCGGAGGCCAGCGCCTGGGCTTCCGACACGCCGTCCATCTCCAGAAGATAGCTGTAGGCTCCCGCTCCTGCCTCGTAGTCGCTCAGGTCCACGCGGTACTCGTCCTCCTTCACGGTCTCCATCAGCACATAGACGCCGATGTACTCCCCGTCCAGCAGCACTTCGCAGAAGCGCACCTCCGGAGCGTAGCCCATGATCTCAGCCGAAAGATTCATCCACACATAATTGCGCAGCAGCGTCTTGTCCAGGAAGGGACCGTGGAGGGCCCAGTCGTTGTCCGGGTTCATCCCCAGCAGGGGAAGCTCTTTGTTCTCTATGCCGGTCTCATCCGCCACCAGCTCAATCCGGTAGTTCTTCTTCGGAAAATTACGGGAGCTGTTCCCCCGGATGCGGAACCACGCCAGGCTGCTCTGGTCCGCCTCATCCGAGGCGTGGTGCCAGACGCCTTCCGTCTCCACCGTTTCAAGGGTCACCAGAATCTCCTCCGCCCCGGTCTCTGTGGTGGTGTACCCCAGCACCACATCCTCATCCTCCGGGTCCCGAATGATGTTGCCGGGAATCTCCTGTCCTCCGGTCTCAATGCGGATGATCGGCAGGTGGGTACACAGCTCCCCGCCTCCGCAGCTGCATTCCCCCTGCGGGACCGCAGCGCTCAGATGCTGGTGGTAGCGGTTGGTTCCCGAGCTCTGGTCAACGGCGGTGGCCGCCAGGGCGCACAGCAGCATCACAGCCGCCATAGAGACGCACAGCACCTTGTACTTCACGCTTCGCTCCCCCCTCTCCGGTCCGCCGGCTCAGCCGCTGATCTCGTCGTTCTGCAGCACGATGTTGAAATACTCGATGCCTCCGATTTCATACACCGCGTCCGTGATGCTTTTCCCGGCCGTCTTTTCCCCCGGCGCCTTCTGCAGATACTTTCCGTTGATCTCATAGATGTACTCGGTGCTCTCCTCCGTGGTGTTTTTGGCGCGGAGGATGGCCTTTCGGTTGTAATACTGGAAAATCAGCGCCTCCACCCTGGACTCGTTCACCCGGGCCGCGCGCAGAATCAGCAGGGCGCGGTTGTCCGTGCGGATGCGTCCAAAAAGCAGCAGCACAAGAAATACAAAGGCGCTGCCCGCCGCGGCGGTGAGGTAGTCCCCCGCTCCGCAGCAGATTCCCACCACAATGGCCCAGAAGATATACACCGTGTCCCGGGAGTCCTTGATGGCGGTTCGGAAGCGGACGATGGAGAGGGCGCCCACCATGCCCAGGGACAGGGCGATATTGTTGCCGATGACAATCATCACCGTGGTGGTGATGATCGTCAGCGCCGCCAGCGAGACGTTGAACTTGGCGCTGTAGATGCTCCCGCTGTGGGACAGGCGGTAGGACAAAAACAAAAAGGCAGCGATCACCGCCGACATGGACAGGCGAAGCAGAATGGTCCTGGAGGTGAGCTCGCCCCCGCTGCCCTCCAGAAGCTGAAACAGATATTCTCTCATTGTTCTTCTCTCCCCTTTTCCCTTTGGGCGGGCGCCTGCCCGCCGTCCTCCCTTCAGCCGGAGGTCAGCTCTGGAGATTCCGCGAGACCCCTCTGGCCAGGCAGTATTTGCTGACAGACAGCTCCGAGCGCTCCACGCTGTTCAGCAGGTCCTTGACATAGCTGAGCAGAAAGCCGTTATATTTGACCTCCAGCACCATGTGAAACGGATCTGTCACCGGATAAAGGGGCAGCTCCGCCTCAAACAGGCCGCAGCTGGACTCAGTGGCTGTAATCCGGCTGTCCAATGTGATGCGGATGTGGTTCTCCCGCGCCACATACGCCTGCCGGAGATACTCCACCACGGCCCTGGGCCGGTAGCAGCGGCAGTGCATCAGGCCGTAGCACTCCGCCGCAAAGGGGTCCCGATAGCCCTGCAGAGGGCGGTAATCCCCCTGACACAGCAGCATGGCGTCCGGCCTGGTCAGCCGCAGGGAGCGCTTGCGCTGGTACGGCCCCTCCTTCTGCTTCATCTCCAGCATGGCAAAGTCCGCCGCCGGACTGTAAATCCGCAGGCGGATTTTTCTGCGCAGCTCCAGGCCGTCCACCTTGTCCGAAAAGTCCTGATCGTCCGGGGTGTCAAAGTACAGCGACCGGATGGTGTACCCCTGAGCGCCGTTGTGGGCGTCGCCGTGCATCACCGCTCCCAGCCGGCTGCGCAGCATGACGCCGTCAGCTATGTTGACGGCGTACTTTTTTTCCTGGCGCAGAACCTCGTTCATCTCGCACCCCCATTGCCGGCGGGCAGGCTGCCATTCAGCTGCGGGAAATCCGCTGAACCGCCGCCCGCCCGTTCTCTCTCATAAGAAGCGGAAGAACTGCCCCGTCCAAGGACCCGCCAGCTCGTCCCGGACACCGTTCTCCGGTTCCAAGCGGCCGGTTTTCCCCGCATCTCTTATTCGGAATTATTCCTATAAACTCTAATAACCCTATTATAAGTAAAAAGGAAAAAATTGCTATATCCAAGATATCCAAAATTTTCTGTTTCCCCGGCAGCTTTTCCCCATCCCGGAAATCTTCGCAGCACTGCCAGGCTTCCGGCAAAGAAAGGGCTGGAGGCGCTTCCCTCCAGCACTCCCCTTCTGCTCAAAAATACACTTATTATTCATTTTAACATAGGGACCCTCCCTAATACAACACAATTTTTTTGCAGTTTATGCAAAAATTGCCGCCGCGCACACCAGCAGGCAGTTTCAGATAGAAATTTTTTCCACCCAAAGTATAGGATTACAGGTGAACTCGTGATATAATGAAAGCAGCCAAAGGGAGGACCCTGCCAAGCCGGCCGTATTTCCCGGGACAAGGCGGGCGTTTGGGTCCGATATTGCCTTTTCTCTGTTTTGCCTCCGGGTCGGAACATCATTTCCCCAAAACGGGGAAGATTTGAGAGAGCTTTGTTATGGAAGAGATCAATCTGATGCCGCTGGCCAACCGCAATCTGCAGAACCAATTTGAAGAGCTGCGTCAGCGCGCCTCCCTGGACGCCCTTTCCGGGCTTTTGAATCGCGCCACGCTGGAGCAAAGCATCAAAAAGCGCCTTCAGGAAATGGCGCCGGGGGATACCTGCGCCCTGTTTATCGTGGACCTGGACGATTTCAAGCAGGTCAATGACACCCTGGGTCATCAGGCGGGGGATCAGGCCATCCGCCAGTCTGCCCAGATTCTCTCCGGCCTGTTCCGGGCCGGAGACATTGTGGGCCGCCTGGGGGGCGACGAGTTTGCCGTTTTCCTGTGCGGACGCGTTACGGAGGCGGTGGCCCGCCGGAAAGCCTCTGACATCTGCAACACTCTGCAGCTGTCAATAGGCGACCATTCCACCATCAATCTGACGGCCAGCGTGGGCATTTATCTCTCCGATGGAAGCCAGACCTTTGAGGGGATGTACCAGTCGGCCGACCTGGCCCTCTACAAAGCCAAAAAGGCCGGCAAGCATGGCTTCTGCCTGAAATCTCTGGAAAATTACCAGGAGGAGCTGGGAGGCGATTTCCGGCCCGTCAGCACCATTCCCATCAGCGGGCTGCTGGAGCACCTGGACAGCGGCGTGGCGCTGCTGGAAATGGGTGCGCAGCCCCGTGTCATCTATGTCAGCCCAAGCTTCTGCCGCATTATCGGCGTAAGCTCCGACTCCTATGTCCTGCCCAAGCCTCTGACCGAGCTGATTCACGACGATGACCGGCTGGATCTGGAGCAGATTCTCCGGTTGGGGCTCCGGGAAAACCGTCCTGTGGAGCACATCCACCGCGTCTCCGCCGACGGGTCCCGGTGGTCCTGGTGGCATATCCGCGCGGTACAGATCCACTATGAAAATCCAAACCCCGTCATGCTGGTCACGGCCATGGATATCACCTCCTTCAAGGAGCAGGAGCGGTTTCTGATGGACGAATGCCAGCGTCTGCAGACGGCCTTTGCCCAGACCGCCCAGGAGCTTTGGGAGGTGGACGTGCAGAGCAGAAGCTTTTCGCTTTTTGGATGGAACGGCTCCTCCCGAACCCTGCAGTATAACCAGGTCCCCTTCCCCGGCTATCTGATCGACGGAGGATGGATTCACCCCGGTTCTGTCACCCGCTTCCGCGCCTTTGCTCTGGAGCTGTTAAGCGGCCAGTCACAGGGATACGGGACCTTTGTCCTTCGGGACCGGGGCAGCGGCCGCTATGGCTGGGCGGCCATCTCCTACCGGACGCTCTATGATGACGCGGGACGGGCGGTGCGGGCGGTGGGCATTGCGGAGGACCTGCCCAAAAGCTTCTCAGGCCAGGAAAGCCAGGGCGCTGCCCGCCGTCCGCTGCCGGACGGAATGATATCCGCCTTAATGGGACAGGTCCGGGCCAATCTGACCCAGGATAGCATGGAGGAGTTTTGGTCGGAGGGAAAAGACCTGAGCGGCCAGGTCTGCAGGACCTCCTGCTCCCAGTTTCTCTCTCTGGAGCGGAGCCGAATCCCCCTGCCGGACTTTCTGGAGTGCTTCGACCGGGACCGGCTTCTCCACCTGTTCCGGGAGGGGCGGCGCTGGATCTCCGCAGAGTACCAGCGGGCTGACCAGGGCGGCGTCATCCACTGGGTACACCATGACCTGAACCTGTCAGAGGACCCGGTGACACGGGATATATACCTCCACGGCTATCTGCTTCAGGCGGACCTATCCCGCCAGTGGGAGCAGGCCCTCGGTCAGGACGCCGGCCGGGACCCGGCGAGCGGGCTGTACACCCCGGACACGGTCCGGCAGATGGCGGAAGCCCTGTTCCCCGACCAGACACCCGGTGAACGGGGCGTGGCGCTGGTTCACATGGACGGGCTGCTCCGACAGCCGGAGGACGGCCCGCCGCCGGAGAACCGGCTCCGCGACGCTGCCGCCGCCCTGTCGGCCGCTTTGGGCGGCGGCTGTATCCTGGGCCTTCACAGCGCGGACCAGCTTGTGGCTCTCTTTCCCTCCGTGCCCTCTCAGGCGGAGCTGCGGCGCCGCCTGGAGGAGAGCACCGCTTTCGTCCGCCAGTCGCTGGCGGGTTACCCGGGATTGGATTCCCTCCGGTTTGTGACAGGCGTCGCCGTCCGTCCGGCAAGGTCCGCGGATTTTTCCGTCATGCTGGACCAGGCCGCCCATGTATGCGGACAGTGGTGGAATGCCGCGGCGGACATGGTGGCGTTCTTCCATGAGGAGGATGACCGAAGCTGGACCCAGCTGCAGTCCGGCGGACAGGAGGATCAGGTCTCCGTCCACTCCGCCGAAATGGAGCGGCCCCTGTCGGAGGAGGAGAAGGACGTGGCTCTCCAGTGCGTGTCCGCCATGCTGGCCGCCGACTCTCTGGAGACCTCTATCCGAAGCGTTCTGAAGGCTGTCGGGGCCTATTACCAGGCGGACCGGGTTTACATTCTGACACTGTCGGAGAACCGCCGGGTTGTCACCATGCCCTACGAGTGGACGGGGCCGGGCAAGCGCGGCATCCAGCATACGGTGTCCGCCATGCGGCTGGAGCGCTTTCCCCTGCTGGAGCGGTGCGCGGCGGAGATGGCCCCTGTATTCCTGACCCGGACTCAGCCCATCTCCTCCCGGACCGGTGCGGCGCCCGACGGCAGTCCCTGGCACTTCACTACCTTTCCGCTGATCCGGGACAACCATCTGCAGGGCTTCTTCTGCATTGAAAATTCCCGGGAGCATCCGGCGGACGCCGCCCTGTTCAGCACCCTGATTCCCTGCATGCTGCGGGAGCGGGAGCGGTTCCACAGCGTAAGTCCGGCCGCCGGCGTGGTGGAACAGCTGATGGAGCTGCCCGACCTCCGCTCCTATCTGGAGACGGTGTACACCCTGGACTCCAGGCAGTTCAGCTCCCTGGGAGCGGTGTGCCTGGATATCCCCGGCATGGCCGCCATCAACGGAGATTTCGGCTTTGAGTACGGCAGCAAGCTGCTCTGGTATGTATCCAAGTCTCTGACCGACATCTTCGGCCCCTCCCTGCTCTTCCGCACCTGGGAGGCGGAGTTTGTGGCCTTCTGTCCCAATACCACCAGCCAGGTTTTTCTGGGGCGGTGCAGCCGCCTGCGCTCCGTTCTTCAGCGGCGCTATCCCAAGGAGATCCGCATGGGCCGCGCCTGGTCGGAGGGCACCTTTACCGGAAAGCAGCTGGCGGACGAGGCCCGCCGGGCCATGCGCGCGGGACAGGCGGGCGGCTCCCCCGCCCCCCGTCTCTCTCCGACGGTGCAGGACAATCTCCCCCTCTGGGAGGGCGCCGGCCGGTTCACCGTCTACTTCCAGCCCAAAATCGAGATGAGTTCCGGCGCTCTGTTCGGCGCAGAGGCCCTGGTCCGCGGCGTGGGAAGGGACGGCGCCATCCTTCTGCCCAGTCAGTTTATCCCGGAAATGGAGGCGGACGGCACCGTCCGGGATCTGGACCTGTTCGTTCTGAACCAGGCCCTGGCCCAGATGGAACAATGGCGGAGCATGGGGCTGGGCGTCGTCCGCACCTCAGTCAACCTCTCCCGCGTGAGTCTGTTCCACCCCAATACGCTTGCTTCCATTCTGGCCATTCAGAGCCGCTATCCAAACCTGCCGCCCAACTCGCTGGAGTTGGAGATCACCGAGAGCGCGGGCAACATTGAGGCCGCCGAGCTTCAGTCCATTGTGGAGCGCTTTCACGGCTGCGGCCTGCGGGTCAGCCTGGATGACTTCGGCTCCCAGTACGCCAACCTCTCGCTGTTCACCAATGTGAAATTTGATGCGGTAAAGCTGGACCGCAGTCTGGTCACCCAGCTGGCCCAAAATCCGATCACCCGGATGCTGATTCAGGACATCATCCAGATCTGCGGGGCCTGCGGCATGACCTGTGTGGCCGAGGGCGTGGAGAGTCAGGAGCAGGGCGCCGCCCTGCAGGAGGCCGGCTGCAGCTATGCCCAGGGGTACTATTACGACCGTCCGCTGCCCCCGGAACAGTTTGAGCAGAAATATCTTCGAAGGGCCCGTCCGGCCGAATCAGAAGTATAAGGTAAGGAGGATCGCAGCATGAACCAAACAGAAGAAAAACGAGCCGCCCCGCCGGAGGAGCTCCCCAATCAGACCCCACTGATCATCGGGATCGGCGCCTCCGCGGGCGGACTGGAGGCGCTGCAGCAGTTCTTCAGCTACATGCCCCCCAACAGCGGGCTGAGCTTTGTGGTAGTACAGCATCTCTCCCCCGACTATAAAAGCCTGATGGCTGATATTCTGAGCAAGCACACGGAGATGCCGGTCTGCCAGGCAAAAAACGGGACCACGGTCGAGCCCGACAACGTCTATCTGATCCCCCCGAAAAAGTATATGACCATTCAGAACAACCAGCTGATTCTGTCCGACTATGCCCCCGGCGCCTTAAACCACCCCATTGATATCTTCTTCACCTCCCTGGCGGAGGAGCGGCGGGAGCACTCCATCGTGGTGGTTCTCTCGGGCACCGGATCAGACGGCACCAACGGCGTCAAGGCAGTGAAGGAGCACGGCGGCCTGGTCATCGCCCAGGACCCGGAGAGCGCCAAGTTTGACGGGATGCCCCGCAGCGTCATCAAGACCGGCCTGGCCGACTTTGTCCTCTCTCCCGAGGAGATTGCCGAGGAAATTTTGAATTTCTCCGCCACTCCCATGCTTCTGCACGCCCCCCAGAATGACGGCTCCCTCTCTGACGAGGACATGCTGTTCTCCGAGGAGGAGACCCTCTCCCATATCTATACCATTCTGAAGAACGCCAGCGGCATTGACTTCACCTACTACAAGCGCTCCACCATTCTCCGGCGCATCGAACGGCGGATGCTGGTCACCCACACCTCCAGCCTGGCCGAGTTCGCCCATCTGCTGGGGGACAGCGCCGAGGAGGTCAACATCCTGGTCAAGGAGATTCTCATCGGGGTGACCAACTTCTTCCGGGACCCGGCCTTCTTTGAAAAGCTGAAATACAACGCCATCTACAAAATTGTGGAGCGGGCCAAGGAGAACGAGCCCATCCGGGTGTGGAGCGCGGGCTGCTCCACCGGCGAGGAGGCCTACTCCATCGCCATCCTTTTCCGGGAGGTGATGGAGGAGCTGCAGGTAAAGCGGGATGTAAAAATCTTTGCCACCGACGTGGACAGCCGGGCCATCGAGCAGGCGGGCAAGGGGTTCTTCTCGGAAAACATCATCGACGATGTGACCCCTGACCGGCTGGCCAAGTTCTTTCTGAAGGTCAATGACCAGTATCAGATCTCCAAGGAGATCCGCCGGATGATCATCTTCGCCACCCACAACATGTTCTCCGACCCCCCCTTCGGCAAGCTGGACCTGATCTCCTGCCGGAATGTGATGATCTACTTCCAGCCCGTTCTCCGCCGGGGGCTGTTCGCCATCTTCCACTCCGCCCTGAAAAACAACGGCTATCTCTTCCTGGGCAAGAGCGAGACCGCCGGGGAGTATGTCAGCCTGTTCAAGCCGGTGTGCAGCGCTGAAAAAATTTACATCCACAAGGGAGAGGGCAAGGTGGAGGACCTGACCCCGCCCGCCTTCAACATCCCCAGCATCCAGGCCATCTCCCCCAGAAGCATCCGGGCAGGGAGCGGCCAGCAGGAGGACTCCGCGGCGGAGGGCCTGTACACCAAATTTCTGGAGCGTTTCCTGCCCGCCTCCGCGGTGGTGGACGGAGCGGACAACGTTCTGCATTTCTTCGGAAGCTACTCCGATTACCTGACCCTGGCCCCGGGCAAGGCCACCCTGAATTTCTTCAGCATGCTCAACAGGGACCTGTCCCTGGTGGCCGCCACCGCCATGAGCCGCTGCCGGTCCGAGCACACCGCCATCACCTACACCGGCATCGCCGCGGACACCCCCTCCGGCCGAAAGGTAATTGACCTGACCGTCCAGCCCATCCCCTCGGAGAACGGCGAGGAGAGCGGTCTGACCGCCGTGCTGTTCCAGGAGAACCGCCCGGCGGAGGCGTCAGGGGTGGTGGAGAAGTATGACCTGGACGCCACCGCCGCCCGGCGCATCGCCGAGCTGGAGCGGGAATTTCAGGTGTCTCAGAACGACCTGCGCTCCACCATCCAGCGGCTGGAGACGGTAAACGGGGAGCTCCAGGCCGCCAACGAGGAGCTGCTCACCGCCAACGAGGAGCTGCAAAGCTCCACCGAGGAGCTGCAGTCGGTGAACGAGGAGCTGTACACCGTCAACACCGAGCACCAGCTGAAGCTGGACGAGCTGACCATGATGACCAACGACCTGTCCAACTTCCTGTCCTCCACCATGATCGGCATTCTCTTTGTGGACAGCAACCTGAATATCCGCAAGTTTACTGAATATGTGGGCCGGGAGTTCCAGCTGCTGGACCACGACATCGGCCGGTCCATCCAGCTCTTTGCCCACAGCTTCCCCGACGAGGCCATCGAGCGGGACTGCCGGACGGTGCTCAAGGACCTGGTCTCCATCGACCGGGAGGTGACCGCCATGAACGGCCGCTGCTATACCCTGCGCATCGCCCCCTACCGCACCACCGAGAACAGCATCCGGGGACTGGTCATCACCATCATCGACAGTCTGGGCGCCGCACCCATTCCCCAGCCGGTCTGAGCCTGCTTTCCGGCACAGCCCGGCCTCAGGCTCCGCGCAGTCAGCGGCTGACAGCATTTCCCCTGCCTTTCTTGAAACATGAAACGCCGCCGCTCCGGATAAGCCGAAGCGGCGGCGGGACTTTTGCGGCGCTCACTCCCCCTCCTGCCGGGGGGCGCGGTCAAAGCGGCTGTAATACTCCTTGATCAGATCAATAAAGGCGCGGGCCGCCGGGGATAGAAAGCCCTTCTTTTTATAGACCACAGCCGTGGGACAGGTGAGGGAGGGCTCTCCGATAGTGAAGAAAGCCAGCCGGTCCAGGTAGGGCGTGCGGGAAATCCCGCTCTCCTGCAGAAAGGCAAACCCCATGTTTTCGGCCACCAGGTTGATGGCGGTGGTGTTGTTGGTGGTAATCAGAATATTCTGAGGCTCCACGTTGTGGACCGAAAAGGTGTTTTGGAGCAGCTTGGTCAGCCGCCAGTCCGGGGGCAGCATAATCAGGCGTTCCCGCTCCAGCGGCCGCAGGCTTCCAAAGGGCTCCGGACAGTCCGGGGTGCTGTTCCGGCCCCGGAGCAGGGGATGGTCCCGGTGCCCCACCAGAAAGACATGCTCCTGCATGGCCAGCTCATAGCTCAGATCGGTCATATTGTTGGGGATCTGCATCACGCAGAAGTCGGTGACGCTGTCCGCCGCCAGCTGCTCCAGCTCGGGCACCGGCGCCTCGTGGAGAACCACCTGCACGTCGGGGTACTGACGGGTAAAGGCGGGCAGCACATCAGGCAGCAGAGTGGACCCCCGCCAGGGGGAGACGCCGATGCGGAGCATGGGCCGCTTTTTGTCCTGCAGGTCCCGCAGATCGCTGACCAGCTGCCGGTCCAGATAGCTCTGCCGCTCCAGATAGGCGCAGAACACCTCTCCCGCGGGCGTCAGCGTCAGCGGCGTGTGGGAGCGGTCCAGCAGCACCGCCCCCACGGTGCTCTCCAGCTTGGCCAGATACTGGCTCAGGTAGGGCTGGGACAGATACAGCCGCTCGGCGGCCTTGGAGATGCTGCGCTCCTTCACAATGGTCAAAAAATATTCCGGGTTTTTCACATACATGGAACGCGCCCCCTGTTGGCTTTCTTTTCTTAACACAATTATAACAACTTTTCCACCCAGTTGGCAAGGGGCAAGCTGTTTCTCTCAATCCGCTCCTGTTTTTTCGGCCCGGATGTCCCAAAAGAGCAAAGCAACAGCCGCCTTCCGGCGGCTTCAGCTTGTCAAAAAAAAGCCCTCCTGCAAGGAGTTCCGCCGTCCGCGGACGGCGGAATAAAATCGAATCCGTTATTTCCGGCGGCATGTACGTCGGAAATGACGCCTCTCACGCAGGGCGAGACGACTTTTCCGCAAGGAATCGAGTCCCGCCTTGCGTGCTTGCTTTCTCGAAAAAGCGGCTTTGCCGCTTTTTCGACAGTCTCAGCCGCCTTCCGGCGGCTGTTCAGCTCACTTCACCCGTGTGATGCGGTATCCGGCCCGCTCCACCCGCTGGGAGATGGCAGCGTCCTCCACCGGCTGGGAGAAGCGGACGGTGAGCAGGTTCTTTTTCAAATCCACCTGACCGGCCGCGCCGTGGATGTCGTTGACAGCCTCCTCCACCCGGGCCTTGCAGTGCTCACAGCTCATGCCCTCTACCAGGAAGGTCTTTTGTCCGATTACCTGGGAGAGCTTCTTTTTCTTCGGTCTGTAGCCTCCCCCGCCGCAGCAGCCGCCCTTGCCCTGGAAGTGCTGGACAGTATACCATACTCCTATGATCACCGCCGCTGCGATAAGAACAGCTATCATCAGGTTTTCCACTGTGGACCCGCTCCTTTCCGTTCAAGCCGGCACGGAGGGGGACACGGCGCCAAGGACCCGCATCCCCCTCCCGGATTTATGTGTGCGTTTGATGCTCTGTCTGACTGTGGTGTCCGCCGCAGCTCCCGCTGCCGCACTGCTTGGCATAGGGACAGCCGATGCAGGTGTCCCCCCGCTTCTTGGCGCGGTAAATGTAAACCAGGATGCCGGCCACAATGGCCACGATGATGGCCGCGACAATAAGATCTATCATGGCGTTCATCTCACCGGGAGGCGGCGGTGTGGGGAGCGTCCAGGCGGTACTCCTCCTGAATATTCCGGTTGGCGCGGCGGGCCAGGGTGACCACCACGGTGATCATCACGGCAATGCCGATCAATCCGCCGATGGCAGCGGTCACATCCAGGCTGCCGCCGGTGACGATGGTGCCGATGGTGTACACCAGATAGGCCACGGTGTAGCCGGTGCACAGCTGAAGGCCGATGGCCCCCAGCACCCACTTCGTGCTGCCCATCTCAGAGTTCATG
>CAJFVL010000033.1 GCA_904420465.1 uncultured Clostridium sp. | reverse complement strand
GTCGGCGTAGTCAGTGACCCCGTCGGCGTTGGGGCCGTAGTCCGTGTCGGCGTAGTCGGTAACCCCGTCGGCGTTGGGGCCGTAGTCCGTGTCGGCGTAGTCGGTAACCCCGTCGGCGTTGGGGCCGTAGTCCGTGTCGGCGTAGTCGGTGACCCCGTCGGCATCCGGGCCGTAGTCCGTATCGTCATAGTCCTGATAGTCCACGTCCATCTCCGTTACCTTGCCGGTAACAGCGTTCACCTCGTACTCGTACTCCACGCCGTCCATCGTAAAGGCCACCTCATACTCCCCGTCATCCAGATCATATTCCCGTTCCACAAACTGGATGTCGCTCCGCCCCACCTGGGCAGAGAGAATGTTCTGGGCCGCCTGCGCGTTTATGTATCCCTTGTCTCCGTAAGCATCATCGTAGTCATCATCATCCAGCATCACAGTCTGGGAGCCAATCTGGTCCGCTTCCACCACCAGGCGGACCGCCTCTGCCAGCTCGTTCAAAAACTGATCGCTGGGATACTGAGAGCCCCGCTCCAGCTTCAGCACAATATTCCGCTCCTGTCCGTCGATGGTGGCATCAAAATAGCCGCCGGCGTTGATTTCATCCACCAGCTCACTGACAACGGCGGCGCAGGACTTTCCTTCATAGCCGCTGTAGGAGGCCAGCACAGCCCTGCCGTCATCGTTGAGGGCATTCAGCGCCACCACATTTCCGGACTCATCATAGTCTATCTCAATCTCCGGATTGACACTCAGCAGCACGGTCCCCACGCTGCCGGCGGTATTCTCCTGGGCCAGCGGGTCAGAGACACTGCCGGCTTGTGCGGAACCGGTCTGGGGCGCTCCGCCGCAGGCGGTCAGGGTCAGAGCAGCGGTCAGGGCAAGCCCGAACAGTTTGGGAGTGAAGTTCTTTTTCATTTCATTCACCTCAAATAAGATTATGTTTGGCTTTCTCTGTTAATTAGGTTACGAAGCCGCAGTCTGAAAAACGGGGTCTTGTCAAATGTTTTTTGGCTTCCACTGGAAGAGTACGAAGGAGAATCCGGAAAACCGGGGGATTTTTAAATTTTTTCTCTTGCCTTTCTCATCTTTCAATCATCGTCGTCATCATAATCATCGTCGCCGTCATCCTCATCGCCGCCGTCATCCCGGTCCTCATAGTCGGTGATGCCGCCGCTGTACGGCCCATCGTCCGTGTCCGTGTAATCGGTAACCCCATCCACGTTGGGACCGTAGTCCGTGTCCGTGTAGTCGGTAACCCCGTCCGCGTTAGGGCCGTAATCCGTGTCCGTGTAGTCGGTGACCCCATCCGCGTTGGGACCGTAGTCCGTGTCCGTGTAGTCGGTGACGCCGTCCGCGTTGGGGCCGTAGTCCGTGTCCGCATAGTCGGTGACCCCATCCGCGTTGGGACCGTAATCCGTGTCTGTGTAATCAGTGACTCCGTCCGCATTCGGACCGTAGTCCGTGTCCGTGTGATCGGCAGCGCCGCCGCCATTAAGGCCATGCCCTGTATCATCGCTTTCAGGCGGGGAGGTGGGCGGTGACACAGGGATAACAATCTCGGAGGGGTCTGTCTGGGGCGGTGTACTCTCAGAATCAGAATCGCTCCCCAGCCGGATGATGATGGTTTCCCCATACCGCGCCTCCAGCTGTTCCCGGACCTGAGCCTCCTCCCGAGCCTGCCACTCCGCGTCGGAGCTGCTCACCGTGATGGAGATGGTATCGCCGTCGGACAGATAACCCATGCCGATTGCACGTTCCACCAGCTCGTCCGCGGCGGTTTCCCGGTCCTTGCCCTGATAGGCATAGCCGGCGATCAGGTCCTCCCCGTCCTCATTCAGCCCTTCCAGGTCCAGAACCCGGTCGGTGCGGCTGACGGTCATCTCCACATCCGGGTTGATCTGGATGCGCAGCGTGCCATAAGCGGTGTAGTTCGGCTGGTAATAGCCGAAAAACACCAGGCAGAGGCAGGCGGCCAGGCCAGCCAAGGCGGACAGGGGCTTCCATGGGATGCGGACCCCCGCCTTGGGCGGCCGCAGCTCTATGACATCTTGGACCGTATCACCGACCTGATAGTGCAGATTGGCCGCCTTCAGAAAACGTCCTTCCTCATCCAGCAGAACCGCGTAGGCCGGGTGGGTTTCCATCACCAGATAGTTCATGCTCCACTCCCTCCTCCCGCCGGTGCAAGCTGGCACAGATGACCGCGGATTATTTCGTATCCGTTGGTAAAGGCCAGCAGAATCGCCACCAGGTATTTTCTGTGGCGTTCCAGAGTCTTTTTGTCGATGCCGGAGCCCAACGACAGTTCATTCATGGGCAGGCGGCCCGTCTCCGCCAGCCGGTCCATCAGTTCCGGGTTCGCCCGGGCGTGGTCCAGCACCCGGCGGCAGGCGGCCATGGTCCGCCCCTGCCTGGGGCAGTTGTCCGCCACATCGGAAAAGGAGATGCCGAACTGCGCCAGCTGGGCCCCAAACTCCTGAATCTCTTTCTGGCTGGCCGAGCGCGCCTCACATGCCCCAATTTCATCCCGGGCGTCCGCCAGGGTATCCATCAGACTCGAATCCCCTTCTTCTCCCGTGGGTGCGTGAAGCGAGATCACATTTTTGTGCCGCTTCTCCCTTCGGTAGTGGTCAATCAGACGGCTTCTGATCGCTCTGGCGGCATAGGGCAGAAACGCGCCCCGCCCTTTTTCATAGCTCAAGATAGCCTCGTAAAACGCCAGCATGGCGATGCTCAGCTCATCCTCGTGGCCGTTCTCGGGAAGGGCCCGGGTAAATTTCACCGTCTCACTGCGGATAAAGCCCATATACTGGCCGATCAAAGCATCCGCCGCCTTCGGATCTGCTTTCGCGGCACAGACCTGGCCCACAATGTCATGCTCCGTCCGCATCATACCGCTCCCTCCATCCCCTCCGGCATAAGATTACGGATCAGCCGCCGGATTTTCGGGGTCGCTCCCACACTTTTTACAAACTGGATCACATCCGCCGCTTTACCCCGCCTCTGATCCCCCGGAGTTCCTTCAGCCATGCCGGAAAAGGAGCCGCTTCAGCCCTTCATCTCCGCTACGGCAGACGTGTTCATTATATTTTAGCAAAGCAGAAAAAAAGCTGCGACCTGCAGCAGATCAATTCCATGTAAATTGTGCGTAAAATCTCTGTTCCCCGTGCGAGCGAAGCCGCTGCTCCACACCGGCAAAAGAGGCGGAGGGCGGGCCGCGCCCCCTCCGCTCCGGTCAAGGCGGTTTGTCCGCCCGCAGCCGGACCCGCCCAGATCCTCTCCAAAACACACTTGACAAACGGGCCAAAGCGATCCATAATAGGCCTGTAAAAACAGGGGAGCTCGCGGCAGCGGGCTGAGAGGAGGCTGAGCGCCTCGACCCTCTAACCTGATGTGGGTAATGCCACCGTAGGTAGTCGTGATCTGCTGCTGAAAACGGGGCTGCCCATGGGGCGGCCCCGTTTTGACAAGCTCTTTTCTGAAAGGAGGAGGAAAACCGCGGACATCCCGGCCGGTCCGGGAGCGGGCAGAGGGGGAGCGCCCTGTGCCCGGGTCCACAGCGCAGCGATGGGAAGCCGTGTTCCGGCGTGAGAGGAGGCCAGCAAGCCTCGACCGAACCGCAGGGCGCGCGTCTGCGCCGCCTTGTCCTCTTATTTTCGGCCGGACAGCCGACAAAAGGGGGAATCGCTGCCGTCTGACGCGGTTTTCCCCATCCAATTTGGAAAGGAGACTTTTTTATGGATCACAGAGATAAGCAAAGGGAGATTGTCCGCAAGCTCGCCCTGACCGGCCTTCTGACGGCGGTGGGTGTGCTGGGGGGCACTCTGTCCGTTCCGGTGGGCTTCAGCAAATGCTGCCCCATGCAGAGCGTCATCAATATCGTCGGCGGTGTGTTCCTGGGACCCTGGTACTCCACGGCCATGGCCTTCTGTGTTGCGCTGCTGCGGAACCTGCTGGGCACCGGCTCCATCATGGCCTTCCCGGGCAGCGTGTGCGGCGCCCTGCTGGCCGGCCTGCTGTACCGCTGTCTGCCCAGGCTTTGGATGTCCTGCCTGGGCGAAATCATCGGGACGGGCATCATCTCCGCCCTGCTGGCCTGGCCCATCGCCATCTTCATCCTGGGCACCCCCAGCGCGCCCTTCGCCTATGTGGTGCCCTTTATGACGGCCGCCCTGGTGGGCGTGGTCATCGCCTCGGTGCTGATGTTCCTGATGAACCGGAGCGGGGCGCTGAACGCCATGCGCCGTCTGGCCGGGGGAAACTGAAAAAACATGGAGCAGGTGTGGACCGGGCAGAGCGCCTCCCGCTCCTGGGTGGGCTGGATGTCCACCAAATTCCCGCTGGAGATTCCCGCCGCCCTTGGCCTGTCGGTATACTGTCCGGAGAGCGCCGCCGCGGCGGAGGCCGGGACGGGCGGGAGCACCGCCCTGTGCCGGACGGCAGAAAATCTGGGCTACTGCGCCGACCTGTGCTCCTACGTCCGGATGGGAATGGCTCTGGCTGAAGAGGGCGGCGGAAACCGGCTGCCCCGGCCCGGCTTTCTGCTGTGCTGTGACAACATCTGCTCCGGCATGGTCCAGTGGTACCGGGCCATGGCCCGGCGGCTGGACGTCCCTCTGTTTCTGGTGAACATCCCCTACCGGCAGGAGGAGCAGGTCCCGGAGGAGGCTGTCTCCTACCTCCGCGGACAGCTGGAGGCTGTGATCCGGGGCCTGGAGGAGCTGACGGGGCGGCGGTGGGACCCGGAGCGCTTTGCCCAGGTGTGCCGCCAGGCCAACCGGAACGCCGGGGCCTGGCAGCGGATGCTGGACACCTCCATAAAGCGGCCCGCCCCGCTGCGCAGCATGGAAATCTTTGACTACATGCCCTGGATGGTCACCGGGCGGTGCGGTCTGGAAACGGAGGCGCGCCTGGCCGGCCTGGAGCGGGAGCTGCTGGCCCGCCCTGCCGACCCGGGCCGGGCCGGGGGCTTCCGCATCTTCTGGGAGGGCACCCCCTGCTGGCCTCAGCTGGGGCAGGCGGTCTCTCTGCTGGAGGCGCGGCATATCCAGGTGGTGTGCGACACCATCAGCCAGTCCCTCTCCTTCCGCTACCAGGATCTGGACGGGCTGGCCCGGGCCTACTGCGGCACCATCAACGGAGTGGGACTGGAGGAAGGGGTGCGGATGCGGACAGAGCTGTGCCGCCGGTATCAGGTAGACGGCGTGCTGGTCCATTACAACCGCAGCTGCCGCCCATGGTGCGGCGCCCTCCAGGAGGTGGAGCGCCGCCTGCGTGAGGAGCTGGAGGTCCCTGTGGTCTCCTTCGACGGCGACCAGGGGGACCCGGGGGCCTTTTCCCTAGCCCAGTTTGAGACCCGGCTGGACACCCTGGCCGAGCTGATGGCCGCCCGGCGGGAGCGGAACTGAGCAAATAAAACAGCGAGGGCGCGGCAGAGCCGCGCCCTCGCTCTATTTCTTTTTGGATTACAGCAGCAGGGACATCAGCGGGATGGTGACGATGCACAGCATGCTGGACAGAAAGATGGAGCGCACCCCCAGGGTGACGCAGCCGCCGTACTGCTGGGCGAGCATGGTGGCCGCCGCGGCGCAGGGCATGGCGGTCAGCACCAGGGCCACGCTGACCACCATGGGGTTCTGGATGGGCATGAGCAGCATCAGCAGCCAGGCCACCAGGGGACAGAGCAGAAGCCGCACGGCCGAGGCCAGAAAGGCATACTTGTCCCGGATGTGCTCAGACAGCTTCCCCTGGGACAGACTCATCCCGGTGACAAACATGGACAGGGGGGTGGTCAGGTTGGACATGTGCTCCAGGGGGGAGAAGATGACCTCGGGCACCGGAATTTGGACGCAGTAGAACACCAGCCCCAGAAGGGCGGCGATGTTGATGGGGGTGAGGAGGACAGAGCCCAGGCCGCCTCCCCTCCCGCCCCGCCGGTCTGCGGGGGCGTCCATCCGCACCAGAGCGGCGCCCAGGGTGTAGCACAAAATGTTGAAGGAAGCTCCCAGAAACACCGCCAGAGAGAGGCCCTCGTCCCCGAACAGGGCGTAGGCCACGGGGTAGCCGATAAAGCCGCAGTTGCCGAAGGCACAGCAGAAGCTCCAGGTGCCCCGCCGGTCCCGGGGAATGGGCAGCAGACGGCTCAGCCCCAGGGACATGCCTCCGAAAAGGCCGAAAAACAGAAAGCCCAAGCCAAAGCTGGTGGCCCCATCCACCAGAAACTCCGGTTCAAAGGGGCGGATGAGGGAGGTGAACACGGTGGCGGGCAGGGCCAGCTTCATCAGAAGGGCAACCATGGGGTCGAAGCCGGACATGGGCACCAGTCCGGCCCGTACAGCGAAAAAGCCCGCGCCCAGCAGCAGGAACAGGCCGACAAGACTGGCGACAAGGACAGAAAACGAGATCGTGTGGGACTCCTCCTTGGACGGCAGAGGGACCGGCGCGCCATTCAGACAGCGCGCCGGTGGGCTGCCGGTCAGCGATTTTTAAATCCGTTCAGCTTTTCTTTATTTAAAAAGGCCCGCATGGCATCCTTCTGGTCCTCGGTGGCAAAGCACAGGGCAAAGGCCTCGCTCTCATAAGCCACGCCGGTGGCCATGTCGGTCTGCAGGCCGCGGCGGATCGCCGCTTTGGACTGGCGCACCGCCACCTGGGCGTTGGCCGCGATGGCCCGGGCCAGCTCCATAGCCTTGTCCAGCAACTCCTCCGGCGGATAGACATGGCTGACCAACCCCATCTCCAGCGCCTCGGCCGCCGTGATGTTTTTGGCGGTGAGAATCAGCTCCATGGCCCGGGCCGTCCCCACAAGGCGGGGCAGGCGCTGGGTCCCGCCAAAGCCGGGGGTAATGCCCAGCCCGGTCTCCGGCTGGCCGAACTTTGCCTTTTCGCTGGCTACCCGGATATCGCAGGCCATGGCCAGCTCACAGCCGCCCCCCAGGGCAAAGCCGTTGACAGCGGCAATGGTGGGCTTGGTCAGCTGCTCCAGCTTGAGAAACACCCGGTTGCCCAGCACGCCGAACTCCTTGGCCTGGGCGGCGGTAAGCTGAGACATCTGACCGATATCCGCGCCGGCCACAAAGGAGCGGCCCGAGCCGGTGATAACGGCCACCAGAATATCCTCCTGCGCCTCCACCTGGTCCAGAACGGCATCCAGGTCCCGGATGACCTGATCGTTCAGGGCGTTGAGGGCCTCCGGGCGGTTCATGGTAATCAGTCCGATATTCCCCTTCTGCTCCAAAGTCACAAAGGCCATTGCAAATTCCTCCTTCATCATTCCAGTTTGTGGGAAAATTGACTGCCTTTATTATATACCAGGAGCGGATCGCGGGCAAGAAAAATCCGTTCCTCCCTAAAGATTGTTTCACATACTCCATCCTTCTTCCGAATACAGTGTTCTGAGAGAGGAGGGATCGCATTGCGGGAAAAGGCCCTGTCCGCCGGAACGGGCGTGCTGCTGCTCACCGTGCTGGGCGCCCTGTCCCAGCTGCTGGCCTTCGGCTACCGGGTCGCCCTGTCCCGGCTGGCGGGGGCGGAGGTCATGGGACTGTACCAGCTGGTCATGCCGGTGTACTCGGTGGTGCTTTCCCTCACCGCCGTGGGCCTGACATCCGCAGTGTCCAACCTCACCTCCCAGCATCTGGCCCTGCAAAACAGCCGGGCAGCCGAGCAGACTCTGACCACCTGCCTGCGCCTGTTTTTTTTCCTTCTGCTGCCGGTGGGGGCGGTGCTGATCCTGTGCTCTGACTTCATCTCCACCGCCTTTCTGGGGGACGCCCGCACCCAGCTGGGGCTGATTCTGCTGGCCCCCTGCGCCGCTCTGACCGGGGTGGAGAATCTGCACAAGCATGTCTTTTACGGCAGCGGCCTGGTGGGAACCCCGGCGGTGGTGGAGCTGCTGGAGCAACTGGTGCGCACGGCGGCGGTGCTGGGCCTGCTGGTTCTCTTTCTGCCCCAGTATCCGGAACGGGTGGTGGGCCTGATTGTAGCCGGCATGGTGGTGTGCGAGGTATTTTCCTCCATCACTCTGGCGGTGCTTCACCGCAGACGGATGGGACGGATCGGCATCTCCGGCCCGGGGGAACAGGGGGCGGTCCGCCGCCGCCGGGTGGCCGCCATCGCCCTGCCGGTGGGGCTGAACGCCCTGCTGGGCAACCTGATGGGGGCGGCCAATTCCGCCCTGATTCCCCAGAAGCTGGTGGAGGGCGGAGCAGAACGGAGCGACGCCATCGCGCAATTCGGCGTAGTCTGCGGCATGACGCTGCCCATGCTGGCCCTCCCCACCGTCTTTCTGGGGGCCATGAATCTGGTCCTGGTCCCCAGGCTGGCCCGGAGCCATGCTCTGAGCCGCCCGGAGGAGATCAGGCGTCTGGCCTCCCAGGCCATGAGCAGCGCCTCGCTGATGATTCTGCCCTCCATGGCCCTGATGGCGGTGCTGGGGCCCGACCTGGGCCGGATCCTTTTTGGTCAGGAGCAGGCAGGCTCTTACCTCCTCCCGCTGGCCGTCACCATGGCGCTGAGCTGCTACTGCTCCGTACTGGCCTGCATCCTCAACGGGGTGGGACAGCAGCCCGCCGTGGCGGCGGTCTCCCTGCTGGGGGGCGGAATCCAGCTGCTGTGCACCTTTGTGCTGGTCCCTCTGCCGGGCGTGGGCATGGCGGGCTATGTGGCCGGTGCCGCCCTCTCCACCGCGGTGGAGGCCCTGCTGTGCCTGTATCTGGTGGTGCGGCGCACCGGCCTGCGGCTGTGCCTGTTTCGCTGGCTCACTGCCCCGGGCCTGGCCTCTCTGCTGGCTGCCCTGACCTCCAATCTGTTGCTGCGCTATCTCAAGGACGGCGGTCTGGACGCCCTCCCCGCACTGGCCGCGGCCCTGGCGTTCGCCCTGGTGCTTTATCTGGCCGCCCTCTCCGCCCAGGGGGTCCCGCTGGGCCGGGGCCGCAGGTAGCATGAAGCAAAACACTCTCCCAAACGATACAGGCTCCGTTCTGCCCGGGCGGAGTCTGTTTCCCTTCGCTCACGCCATAAGCACAAGTCTCCCAGCAGCGGGCAAACGCACTTTTATATGGCACCGCAAGGCCCGGAGCAACAAAAAAAGCGCCCACCGGCGCCCTCCTGACAAAAAGAAATGACCCTTGACTGCCCGTTTCGGAATCCGCTGCAGCCAAGGGTCACTTCTGTTCGCTCTTGTTATCTAACATCAAATGGTTACCTCTCTTTCTACAGAATTGCCACACACCGCGCCTGTTCTGTCTTTTCCGAAACGCCCTTTTCAACCTTTTTCTTTTGGCCGCTCTTGCGGCTCTCCCCTCAAACGTGAGGTGCTGGATGCTGAAATGGTCTCGGTTCCCGAACAACTTTTGGTATGCGCATAACCTGTGTCAAACTGCCCGGTCAAATGCAATCAGAAGCGGCGATCAGATTCTCCTTTCCTGGGTCAGGTCTCCTTGCTTGACGCTTAAGTCCTTTCCTTGTGTCAAGGGTCCTGCTTTGATGCTGCACCGTGTATCTTGACCTTCTTGTGTCTCGCCTGTTTTATATTTTTAAAAATGGGCGTTTCACGATCTGACCTTGCACTTTGACCTCAGGTGCTGGGACTCTTCTTAAAACATTGGACTCATCCTTTCTGGTTATAATGTAGCACACGAGCCTGGTTTTGTCAAGTAGTTTTGTGGGAATTTTTAAAAATTTCCATGCTCAGGCGAAAAAAAGCGCCGCCCCGAGCGCTCCCCGGGGCAGCGGAAACATCAGGGCTGAGGGGGCGGCGGGTCCCCCGCCAGACTCTGCAGCCAGCGGTAATAGGGCTCCAGAAAGCGGAAGCCCCCAATCACCTGACCGGCCAGCTCCGGCGTAAACAGCAGCCCCTCGCAGTTGTGGTCGCTGGCCAGGGTGATCTGGCGGCGGTTGTACCAGGGGGACAGCAGCGGCCCCGGGTCCCCCTTGGGCCGCTTGTAGAGCTCCCCCTCCAGCACAAACTCTGTCTGGCGGTTCAGGCGGCGGGCCAGCTTTTCCAGCGAAGCGGGGTCCCGGTCCACCCGGGCGCGCAGCTTGGCCATGGTCAGCGGCGAGGGATCGTAGGCCCCCACCCCGTAGCTGTAATATTCGGGAGCCAGCTCAAAGTAGAAGCAGGGGGCGGCCCCCTCCTGCTCTCCAAACCGCCGCAGAGAGAACCAGAGGTGATCCTTGTAGGGGCCGCGGCCGTACAGACGCCTGGCGTCCCGGTAGATCCGGCTCACCTTCAGCCCCAGCCCCAGCTCTGGGTACTCCTCCCCCATCGCCTGGGCCGCCAGCGCTCCCAGCTCCCGAAGGGGACGGTCCACCAGGGTCAGATACTCCTCCTTGTGCGCCTCGAACCAGGAGCGCTCATTGTGGAAGCGGATTCCCCACAAGAAATCCACCGCGCCCTGGGAAAAACCTTGGAACATGTGCGTTTCTCTCTTTCCTGTCTGTTATGCTGCGGACTGGCTTCCGGCGGGCAGCTGAACCGGATTGTCCGTCCCCGGCGCGGGCTGGCCGCTCCCGCTCTCCGTACCGGGGTCAGCCGTCTGGCCGGTTCCCCCTTCTGCGCCTGGGCCGGCAGTCTGGCCGGTCTGGCCCCCTGTGCCCGGGTCGGTGGTCTGGCCGTTCTGGCCTCCTGTGCCCGGGTCGGTGGTCTGGCCGGTCTCGCTCCCTGTGCCCGGGTCGGTGGTCTGGCCGGTCTCGCTCCCCGTGTCGGGATTTCCCGTCTCAGCAGTCTGGCCCGAGCCGGGCACCCCGTCCACCCAGGTGGCGGGGTCGCCGTCAGCCGGATTGTACAGGATGGTCTCAGGCCGCATGGCATAGGTGCTGACCCCCATATCCTGGGTCTCGATCAAATTGCCGTCCTTGTCATAAACATTTCGGTAGGTGCGGGCCTTCCTGCCGTTGTAGGCGTTCTGGGCGGAGTCCACCCGTGTGGTCCCCCTGGGCACGGACTCGTCGGCCCGGTACTGTGTGGTGGGAGAGACCCAGTCGTAGACCTTGCTCTCCGGCTCGACATAGTGTCCATCCTCGTTGGTGCCGTAGAGCTTCACGGTGAGGTAGCGCCTCCCGTTCCGGTCGTAGCTCTCGGTGACCACCTTGACCGGATAATTGGTGTTGTTCTTAAACTTGAAGTCCAGCGCGCCATACCACACCGTGGCATCCATCCCGTCCGGGACGTAGCCCACGGCAAACTGGTGGTCGTGGCGCTCGGTCACCTCCAGCGTGGTATGGAGGACCGCATAATAGATGGTGGAGGAGGGCTGACAGACCCCGCCGCCCACGTTGTCCACCGACTCGCCGGCCACATAGGAGGGGGCGGCGCCGTAGCCCTTGTCCGCCGTCCGCTCACCGGTGGCGGTGTTGTAGGAGAACTCCTCGCCGGGCATCAGGACGATGCCGTTGCAGGCCTCGGCGGCCAGCTTGACATTGTTTTTCCGGACGGAGCTGCCCGACACCGTGCTGGTTGCCTCGCCCAAAACATCCCGGAACAGTTTTTCCTGCAGACTCTCCTTTGTCTCGGCGGGCTGGGTCAGCACCAGGGGGATGGAGACGGTCTCCCCCTCCCCGGCAGCGTCAAACAGGGCCTGGGCCTGATCGGGGTCGAAGTCCACCCCCACCACATGGTCGGTGGCCTCATAGGTCTCCGGGTCCACCTGGGCGTCCCGGGGCTGGGTGTACAGCTCCTGATGAATGGCCTCAAAATCCAGCGCCTGGGGAGCCGACTCCTGGGCGGTCAGCTCCACCTCCCGCTCCGTGGTTCCGGTCCCGTCCCCGGACAGCTGCTCGGCCAGCGCCTCCTGAAACGCGTCGGCAATGTCCTGTCTGGCCTGCTCCCGGTCCACGGCCACGCCGGTGACCCCCTTGGTCACCACCAGGGCGTCCCCTTCCATCATGTATTGGGCGTTGGTGACGCCGCCTTCCTCCTGGTCGGCCTCGTCCAGCATATCATCCACCCGGTCAGACAAGGTGACCGCCAGGTCGGCCTGACTGGACGTCACGCCCATCTGGTGGCCCAGCCAGCTGGCTCCCTGCACAAAAAAATTGCTGCGGCCGACATCCCACGCCGCCTGGGCGCTGCCCCGGCAGTCGGCCTGAATGTCCGCCCCGGTGAGGGCGCCGCTCCAGCCGCCGTAGCGCAGTGTGACAGCGACGTTCCCGCTCCGCTCCTGAACCGCCTCCTCCAGCCTTTGGGACGCCTGCTCCACGCTCATGCCCGACACATCCAGCCCGCCGGCCGTAACACGGGGCATCACACCCTGAGTCCCAACCCAGGCGCACAGCCCCAGATAGGCGCACACCAAAACAATCACAGCCGCCGCGGCCGCGATGATCCACTTCTTCCTGCCCCCCGGCGCCTTCTGAACGCGTTCTCCTGCCATGTCGTTCCCTCCACTCCGGCCGCCGCTGTTTTTCTTTCTGAACGGAGCCGGCGCTTTGCTCTTTCTCTTTTCCCCTGTTTTGGGGGTCATTCTGTGCTATTATATCACCGCTTCTGCCCGCATATCAATTACAGAACAGTTACAACTCTCCCCCGAAGCGCCCCCGAGCGCCGCCGCCCTTTGCCTCCCAACGGATCGCCAGACCGCAATTTTCAAGAAAATAACTGCCCGCAGACCATTTACTTTTTCCTCCCGCCGCGTTATGATAAATAAGCTGGATCACGGGACTGTATTCATGGAATTTTAACCAAACCTCAATCCTGTTTTGAGCATGTTCTGCTATGCTTACATCCATCCAGATCAAATGCTGTTGTGATACCGCAGGGGGTCCGTCATGTCTGACTATCAATCTCGGAACGGCAGAAAAAACGATACCGTCTATTGGGTCATTGCCATTGCCCTTCTGGTGACGGGAGTAGCCGCGCCTGTGGGCTTTTTGATGATTGTTCTCAAGCTGCTGGGAGGCAGAAAGCGGGGCCGCCACCCCTACTACGCCCAGCAGGAGGGACAGGGGCCCGTAGGGGCCCGAACCACCGGCGCCGAGCCCCAGGGGACCGCCAAGAAGAAACGCTCCGGGCGGAAGAAGTCCTCCGATCCGGCCCAGGATTTTGTTCAGATGCTGGCCGCCAAGGGGAAAAAGATGACGGCGGCGGGCGCTGTTATATCGGCCATTTTCGGCTTTGCCTCCATCACCACCGCTACCGGCAGTCTGTGGATGCTCCCTAACGTCGCCTGGTATCTGGAGTCCATCGTCCCGGTTCTGTGCTTCTTTGCCGCCGGGCTGGGACTGCTGTGGGCAGGTCTGCGCCGCCGGAAGCAGGCCCACCGCTACCGCAGCTATCTGGCCATGATCGGCCAGAAGAAGGTGGTCTCCATCTCCTCCCTGGCCGCCGCCACCGGCAGCCCTGCCGCCAGGGTGTGGGATGATCTGGAGGATATGCTGGATGACGGCCTGTTTCCCGCCGGCTTTCTGGACCACGGCGGAGGACGGCTGGTCATCTCCGGCGAAGGGCTGGAGGACGCCCCCGGGAGAGAGGCGGAGAAGCCTGAGGCGGAAAAGCCCAGGGAGGCCCCCCAGGAGGAGGACGCCATCCTGGCCGAGATCCGGGCGGTGAACGACGCGGTGGACAACCCCAAGCTGTCCCAGCAGATTGACCGCATCGGGGTCATCACCGCCAAAATTCTGGAGTATCAGCGCAACCGGCCGGAGAAGGCCCCCCAGCTCCACAGCTTTTTGAGCTACTACCTTCCCACCACCCTGAAGATTCTCCGGGCTTACAGCCAGCTGGAGGATCAGGAGGTGTCGGGGCAGAATATCACCTCCGCCATGGAGCGCATCGAGGGCATGATGGACAAGGTGGTGGAGGGCTTCGAGAAGCAGCTGGACCTGCTGTTTCAGGGGGACGCCATGGACATCACCACCGACGTGGAGGTGCTGGAGCGGATGCTGGCCAAGGACGGCCTGTCCGACCAGGAGGGGTTGACCCTGGGGCTGTGAGAGAACCCGTGCCGTGAAAAACCGCCGTCCGGGCGAAGCCCGGGCGGCGGAAACGTTTTTTCAGACTTTCCCACGGGGCCGCTACCCGTCCCCCTCCCGCAGAGGGAACAGCAGCATGCTGAGCGCCCCCGCCGCACAGATGGAGAGGGCGAGCAGCAGGACCAGCAGAAGCAGCGCGGCCGCGCTCAATAGGGGTTCCGGGAGAAAGGAGAGGGGGGCAAGGATGGGCTCCAGCACCCAGGCGAGCAGAAAGACCAGCGGCACCGTCATCACCATGGCGCCCCGGGAGCCGTGGTACGCCGCCCCGCAGTTTGGGCAGACCCCGCAGAGGGACAGCCCGCCCAGGATGCGCTCCCGAGCGGAGATCACCTGTCTGCCGCACCGAGGACAGCTCAGATTCCCCCGGACCAGTTCAGCCGCTTCGTGGCCGCAGTCCCGGACATATTCCCGCAGTCCGGGAGGCAGCCGCCTTTGAATCCCCCGGGCCGCCGCCGGAGCCAGACGCCGACACCAGGGCGGCAGGACCCGGATCAGCCGCCGGGCCCCGCCTTTCTCCCGCAGCGGGATCAGGAGCACCGCCCCCAGCGTGAGTGCTCCGTAGGTGAGAAGCCCCAGCATGCCGGCGGCCCGGGCATGGAAGCCCGATTCCGCCCCGTCGGGGAAGGGCGGACACCAGAGCGTGAGAATCAAAGCCGCGGAGATCGGGACCGGATAGACGTAGAAGGGGGTGCAGCTTCTGCACCCGCAGGAGGGACAGGAGTATACGCGGCCCGGAGCCCAGACCCGGCCGCCGACGGAGCACAGGCGTGTCCCGCACTTCGGGCAGGCTTCCGCCCGGCGGATCAGACGGCCCCAGGGGGTGCTGCTGTACCTGCGCGGCCCAGGCGGCGCCTCCGGCGGAGGTGTCAAACGGCGGCCCTTGCTCATCTCGCTTCGCCTCCTCGCCCAGCGATTCTAACGCCCGGTCCTGCGGTACACGGTGTAGCGGAAGGGGAGCCCCTCGTGTTCCATAGCCTCCGACTCCTCCGCCAGGGTCCAGGCGGGGTCGGCGTCCAGGTTTGGGAACCAGCAGTCGGCCTCGTAGCGCCGGCTGATTTTGGTGACATAGGCAGTATCACACCGGCCCAGCAGAGCCCGGTAAACAGAAGCGCCCCCCACTACAAAGGAATCCTCCGGCGCTGCGGCCAGCAGGGGCTCCAGGTCCCGGAACAGCTCCGCCCCCTGGGGGGCCTCCTCCATGCTCCGGGACAGGATCAGGTTGCGGCGCCCCTTCAGCGGCCGCCCCCCGGGAAAGGTGGCCAGGGTTTTGCGCCCCAGGATGACCGGGTGCCCTATGGTCAGCTCCTTAAAGTGCCTCAGGTCCTCCGGGATATAGACCAGCTGGTCCCCGTCTTTTCCGATGGCCCAGCCCTCGTCCGCCGCCACAATCAAATTCATGCTCTTATTTCCCCTATCTCATGTTTCCCGCCCTTTGATTTGGTATTACCGCCCCTGCGGGGCGGGAATACCACCCAGAGCGTTATTCAATTCCTAACTCCTATCTCCTATCTTCTAACTCCTATCTCTAACTCTTAAACCGCCACCGGAATTTTCTGGTCCAGGGGGTGGGCCTGATAGCCCTCCAGCTTCACGCTGTCCTTGGTGAAGGCGTAGAAGTCGGTGACGCCGGGGTCCAGTGTGAATTTGGGGGCGGGGCAGGGCTCCCGGGCGATCAGCTCCTCCACCACCGGGACATGACGGTCGTAGATGTGACAGTCGGCGATGACGTGGACCAGCTCTCCCGCCTCCAGGCCGGACACCTGGGCGAACATGTGGAGCAGAACGGCGTACTGCATCACATTCCAGCCGTTGGCGGTGAGCATGTCCTGGGAGCGCTGGTTCAGAATGGCGTTGAGGGTATTCCCTGACACGTTGAAGGTCATGGAGTAGGCGCAGGGATACAGGGCCATCTCGGACAGGTCGTGGTGGTTGTACATGCTGGCCAGGATGCGCCGGGACCCCGGATCGTGCTTCAGGTCCCACAGAATCTTGTCCACCTGGTCCATGTCCCCCTGGGGATAGTGGTGCTTCACCCCCAGCTGGTAGCCATAGGCCTTGCCGATGGAGCCGTTCTCATCCGCCCAGGCGTCCCACACATGGCTGCCCAGGTCGCGGATGTTGTTGGATTTCTTCTGCCAGATCCACAGCAGCTCGTCCACCGCCGACTTCAGATACTGCTTCCGCACGGTGAGAATGGGGAACTCCTCCCGCAGGTCATAGCGGTTGACCACCCCGAACAGCTTGATGGTGTGGGCGGGGGAGCCGTCCTCCCACCTGGGCCGCACCGGGCGGTCGGTATCCCACACGCCCCGGCTGAGGATGTCCCTGCAGTTCTGAATAAAAATCTGATCGGCGTAGCTCATGGCGGACGGCCTCCTGTGTCAAGAAAAATTCGGCTTCATTGTACCACAAGGCGGGCTGGATTGCAACGCGGCTCTTCGCCCCGCCCAAAGGGTTTTTCTGGCCTTTTTCCCGGTGCTGTGGTATGATGGAGCCATCAAAGACGGCCCGCCGCCGGGCCGACAGGAGGTTCTTATGTCCGGAAAAGAGGAATTTATCGAGATATTCAGGGAGAACATCACCCGGGACGGAGCGGACAAGCTCCTGGATTTTCTGGAGCACAAATGCGACTTTTTCACCGCTCCCGCCTCCGCCCGGTACCACCTGGCCTGCGAGGGCGGACTGTGCGAGCACAGCCTGAACGTCTATCACTGCCTGGTGGACTACCTTCAGCGGGAGCGGGTGCAGGAGCTGTATGGCCTGGAGTACAGCAGCGAATCGGTGGCCATTGTGGCCCTGCTCCACGATTTGTGTAAAATCGGCTGCTATAAAAAGAGCTTCCGCAATGTGAAGAACGACGCCACGGGCCAGTGGGAGCGGGTGCCCACCTATACCTTTGACGACCCTCTGCCTTACGGCCACGGAGAGAAGAGCGTCTACATCGCCAACGGCTACATCCGCCTGACCCGGGAGGAGGCCATGGCCATCCGCTGGCACATGGGCTTCTCGGGGACGGAGGACCCCCGTACCGTGGGCCAGGCCCTCCAGAAGTACCCTCTGGCCTTTGCCCTGGCCACCGCCGACATGGAGGCCAGCTACTTCCTGGAGAGCGAGGACCGGACATAAAAGGAAACCGCCGCCGGGTCCCGCGGGGCCCGGCGGCGATGTTTCAGCGGAATCAAAAGCGGTCCACCCACCCGGTGAGGAACCAGACCGGAAACAGCCACATCATCAGGAAAACGAACAGGTTCAGGGGGGACAGCGACCCAAAGGCGGAGGCCGAAACCAGATAGGCCGCCAGCGCCAGCCCCAGGGCAGAGCCCAGGCAGCACAGCACCGCGCCCGTCCGGACGGCCCAGCGCAGCCGCCGCGCGGCGGTGACCGCCTCGGCAAAGGGATGAAGGCCCTCCCGGCACAGCAGGGCGGTAAGCACGGCGCTGTGGGGCTGGTCCGGGTCGGACAGCTCCCTCCTGCGCTCCACCGGGGGAAAGTCCATCTTGTCCGCCGCCAGCTTGAAGCGCTGCTGGAGCATGGCGGGGATCAGATTGAAGTCCCGGGTGGCCAGCACCGGCCCCACCTTCTCCCGCATCAGCTCGTCCATGGAGGGAAGCACTGTGTCGGGCAGGGTGTAGTTCAGCGCGAAAATCCCCGCCAGCTGGCCATTGATGGCGCAGAACACCGCATTTTTCACATTCAGGCCCGGGGGGAGGGGGATGTCCATCAGCTTCATAAAGGCGGCGGACCCCACCAGCACCTGGTCCCCCCGGATATTGGCCGACAGGCCGCCCCCTTCGTAGCAGCACAGGCGGTCGGCATTGCGCATCAGCCCGCCCAGCGCCCGCAGCTGATCGTGAAAGAGCCTGGCCAGCCCGCTGCCCGCGTCCCGCAGGAGGGTGGCGGTGTAGGCCACCACCCGCTCCATGGGGAAACCGCCCAGCACCTTGAAGCCGTTGAGCTCCACATAGCCGGGAGGAAACAGGTCGGTATCGGTGATCAGCACCCGCTCCCCCTTTCGGGCGGAGGCCATGCCGGGCCAGCCGGCCAGCGCCGCGCCGCTCTGGACCAGCCGCCGGGCCGTCTTGTGGAAGGGGCGGCCGTAAACCAGGCTGCCGCCGAAGGCGGCGGTGGCGGTGAAGAGGGCGGAGAGGCCCCAGATCAGGTTTTCCTGCCGCCCCGCTCCCACTGTAACCAGCAGAGCCAGCAGAATGTCGCCCAGCAGAAGCAGGGGACAGATCCGGCGGAAGAGGCGCTGGGCGCCGTCATCAGACTGGATCTGACTCCCGAAGCCCTCGGCAGTGCCCGACCACTTGACATAGGTGTCCCTGCCGTTCCACTTTCCTTCATCCAGCGTGACCCGGTAGGGGGTGGCGGAGGCGGCCGCAGTCCGGCAGGACAGGCGCAGGCCGCATTTTTTGTGATAAACCCCGTGAAGAAGGAAAAACAGTCCGGCCAGGACCACCGCGCTGTAGGGCAGGCGGCCGCTCTGGTCGGAGGAGAGGGCCAGCTGTATCCCATCAGCCAGGGTGAAGGCGCAGGAGAGGGCGGCCAGGGTGTCCATTCCCACCCGCCCCCGCAGGGCGCGGGCCAGCCCGGCGGCCAGCACGTCGCCGGCAAGCAGGGCGCCCAGGGCCAGCAGGCCCACGGCCGCCCAGCTTTGAATCACGGGCTGATCCAGCGGAGGCAGCCACACAAAGCCCAGGGCGGGCACCAGCAGCTGAAGCAGGGCGCACACAGTCAGCAGCAGCACCAGCAGGGTCCGCAGCCGCATCCCTTTCAGCCCCCGGCCATAGGCCCTGGCCAGCTCCTGGGGCGGGGTATCGGGAGGGGGAGGGTCCTGCCTGGGCGGGCGGCGGACGCGCCGGGAGGTCTCCGGCTCCTCCAGATTCTCCTCCTGGTCGGTGCCGGGGATCAGCCGCTCCAGCCGGCGCACCTCCTCCTTGTCGGTGCGCTCGTCCTCTTCAAACATCCGGTCGGCATAGTCATCCGCTTTCCGCCCCAGATCCTTCAGGAAGGCGGACAGGGCGCTCTCCTCCTCCGGAAACGGAATGACCCCGTCTCCCTCATCGCCGGCTCCGTCGCTCTCCTCCGACTTCTCCGCCTCCTCCGGGTCCTCCTCCCTTTCCAGGGGCGGGCGCTCCGGCTCCTCCCGGGGCGCCGCGGGAAAGTCCACCACCTTCTCCCCTTTGGAGCGGACGGTCCGCCTGGCCTCAGGCCAGGGCAGGTCGGGGCCCTCCGGCCCGGACGAGAGCGGAACCGCTCCCCGTCCGGGCAGCTTGCCCGAGCCAAATTCAGCCAGGATATCATCCAGAGAAAACTGATCTCCCCGGGCGTCTCCGATAAGCGACTTGACCTGGTTCAGGTCATCGTTGTTCAGTTTTTGCTTCTTATGGTCGCTCATGGCGGGAACCTCGTTCTCTCTGTATGCAATGGGATGGTTTTCCAGACACAGCGCGGATCTCAGCCCGCTCCGGTCCATCCGAGCCGCTCCGCACGCCTGCGCGCCTATCCTACACGCTTCTTCGCTGTCACGTTTCGGATTGGGCGCGCAGCCGGATCGACAACTCCTCCGGCTGCGGGCAGACCCGGACCGCCCTGCGGCCGTCCCTGGGCTCTGCCCATCCGCTCCGGAGTCTGTCTCCCCTGCGCGCCTATCCTACACGCTTCTTCGCTGCCGGACAGCCTCGTACAGCAGCACCGCGGCGGCGGCCGAGGCGTTGAGGGAATTGATCTTCCCCAGCATGGGGATGGAGACGGTAAAATCACAGGTCTCCTCCACCAGCCGGCTCATGCCGGTGCCCTCGCTGCCGATGACGATGGCGGCCGGCCCCTTGAAGTCGGCCTGGTACAGGGAGGTGGTCCCGTTGGCGGCCGCGCCGAACACCCAGATTCCCTCCTCCTTCAGCTCCTTGAGCAGGGCGGTCAGGTTGGGCACCCGGGCCACCGGGACATAGGCCACCGCTCCGGCGGAGGTTTTTCCCACCACGGCGGTCAGTCCGGCGGAGCGCCGCTTGGGGATGATGACCCCGTGGGCCCCGGCGGCGTCGGCGGTGCGGATCACCGCCCCCAGGTTGTGGGGGTCGGACAGCTCGTCGCACACCAGAATGAGGGGGTTCTCCCCCCGCTCCCGGGCGGCGGCCAGAATATCATCCACGCTGGCATACTCCCGCACGGCGGCCTGGGCGATGACCCCCTGGTGGGAGTGGGTGAGGCTCATGGCGTCCAGCTTGCGCCGGTCGGCGTCCACCACCACGACGCCCTTTTCCCGGGCCGCTGAGGCAATATGGCCCAGGGCGGCGTCCGTCTCCCCCCGGGCGATAAAGATTTTGTCGATGGCCACGCCGGCGCGCAGCGCCTCGATGACAGCGTTGCGGCCCTCGATGATGCCGTCGTTCTCCGTCTCCACAGGGGCGGAGCGGCGCAGGGGCGGTTTTTTATTCATTGGCGGCAGGCCTCCCATTCTCATGCCGGTTGTTTCAGGTAAGGTCCAGTATACCATATTTGCTCCGGAGGGGGAAGAACAAATTCAGCCGGACCGCAAGCTTTCCCAAGGAAAATTTTTCCGGCCTTTACAGAAAGTTTACAGCCCCCTTTCTTGTTTTTAAAGGTCGGATGTGCTATGATAAAAGACACACCCTGTATTCCCGCAGCCGCGCGGGGAGGGAGCTTCAAGACAGACGGAGGTATTCTCCTTTGAAACCTGATAAGGGAAACAACAAAAAGAATCTGTTCGGCCTGTTCTGGCTGATCCTGTGGGCGCTGATGCTGACCATGCTGTTCCGCAGCTGTTCCTCCTCCTATGCCAGCGCCAACGAGGTGGAGGTGGACTACTCCACCTTCCGCGCCTGGGTGGAGGCCGGGTTTGTGGAGTCCGTGGAGATGGAGAGCAGCCAGTACACCATCACCCTGAAGGAGGACACGGAGGAACAGGCCCTGGCGTATCTCCCCGACGAGGAGGAAGGGGAGGATCAGGGGCCCGTGTTCCCCTGGCTGCAGGCCGCCGGCCTGGGGGAGACGGTCTATGTCACCACCCCGCCCCCCGTGGCCGACCTGGGCATCTATGACTTTTTGGACAACAACGGAGTAGAGAATTACAATGCCCCCGCGGTGGACAACTCGGGGTATCTGATCTCCCTGGTGTTGTCCTACCTGATCCCCATCGCCATCATGGTGGGCGCCATGATGTTCCTCTTCCGGGGCATCGGCGGCAAGGGAGGCATGGGCGGCATCGGCGGCGTGGGCAAGGCCAACGCCAAGGTGTATGTGGAGAAGAAAACCGGCGTCACCTTCCGGGATGTGGCCGGCCAGGACGAGGCCAAGGAGTCCCTCCAGGAGATCATCGACATTCTCCACAACCCCCAGAAGTACACCGAGATCGGCGCCAAGCTGCCCAAGGGCGCCCTGCTGGTGGGCCCTCCGGGCACCGGCAAGACCCTGCTGGCCAAGGCG
>CAJFVL010000032.1 GCA_904420465.1 uncultured Clostridium sp. | reverse complement strand
CACAAATAGTATCAATCCAGTATCAAGAGCAGTATGGACGGGCAAAAAAGCCTGTATTCATGCGGGTTTTCGCCGTTTCGAGCGTCATTCCCACTCTATTGTGGCAGGCGGCTTGCTCGTGATGTCGTACACGATGCGGTTGATGCCCTGGACCTCGTTGACGATGCGGGTGGAGATCTTATCCAGCACGTCGTAGGGGATTCTGGCCCAGTCAGCGGTCATGAAGTCGGAGGTGGTGACGGCGCGGAGGGCCAGGGTATAGTCATAGGTCCGCCCGTCCCCCATAACGCCCACGGAGCGGGTGTTGGTCAGAACCGCGAAATACTGGTTCAGGTTCCTGTCCTCACCGGCCCTGGCAATCTCGTCCCGGAAGATGAAGTCGGCCTCCCTCAAAGTGTCGGCCTTTTCCTTGGTGATGTCGCCGATGATGCGGATGGCCAGACCCGGTCCCGGGAAGGGCTGGCGGCCCACCAGATACTCCGGCAGACCCAGTTCCCGGCCCAGCTGCCGGACCTCGTCCTTGAAGAGCAGGCGCAGGGGCTCGATAATCTCCTTGAAATCCACATAATCGGGCAGGCCGCCCACGTTGTGGTGGCTTTTGATGACGGCGGCGTCGCCGGCGCCCGACTCGATTACATCGGGGTAGATGGTTCCCTGGGCCAGGAAATCCACCGCGCCGATCTTTTTGGACTCCTCCTCAAAGACCCGGATGAACTCCTCGCCGATGATCTTCCGCTTGTGCTCCGGTTCGGATACTCCGGCCAGCTTCAGGAGAAAGCGCGCCTCGGCATCCACCCGGACGAAATTGATATCCCATTTGGAGAAAGCGGCCTCCACCTCGTCTCCCTCATTGAGCCGCATCAGGCCGTGGTCCACAAAGACGCAGGTGAGCTGCCGGCCCACTGCCTCGGCCAGCAGGGCGGCCACCACGGAGGAGTCCACCCCGCCGGAGAGGGCCAGCAGAACCTTGCCGTTCCCCACCTTCTCCCGCACCTGAGCGATGGCGGTGTCCTTGTAATCACCCATGGTCCAGTCGCCCTTGGCTCTGCACACCTCGTAAAGAAAATTGCGGATCATGGCGATGCCGTTCTCGGTGTGGTTGACCTCCGGATGGAACTGAACGCCGTAGAAGCCGCGCTGTTCATCCGCGATGGCCACGTTGGGACAGGCGCCGGAGCGGGCGGTGAGCGCGAAGCCCTCCGGCACTCTGGCCATGTAATCCCCGTGGCTCATCCAGGAGACCCCCTGGTCAGGCAGGCCCTGAAACAGCCTGCAGGATGTATCATAATAGGTCTGTGTTTTGCCATACTCCCGGGCGGAGTCATCCTGGGCCTCGGTTACCTGGCCGCCCAGCAGGTGGGCCATCAGCTGGCAGCCGTAGCAGATGCCCAGAATGGGCACCCCCCAGGTGAAGATATCCGGGTCCACCTTGGGGGAGGTGTCCAGATACACGCTGTTGGGTCCCCCGGTAAAAATAATGCCGATGGGGTTCATGGCGCGCAGCTCGGCCAGGGGAGTGGTATAGGGCTTGACCTCGCAGTAGACGCTGCACTCACGAACCCGGCGGGCGATCAGCTGGTTGTACTGGCCTCCGAAGTCCAGTACAATAACGGTCTGGTGGGACATGGACATCTCTCCTTGCTTTTGTCAGTCAGATTTCACAAACACTTAACCAATCCGGTCTTTTCCTTTCTCTCACTCTGCGGTATGATGGTACCAGACTTCAGAGAGAGGAGGAGACCAAATGCGGGAGCTTTACTTGGACAACCCGGGCGACCTGGAGGATCTCATCTATGAGGAGCATGCCGTGGTAGCCAGCGAGCGCTGAGCGTATGCCAGGGAAACAAAGAACCACACCGCAGGGTGTGGGTTTTTTGTTGTCTCGCCGCTTCGGGCTGTGCCGCATGGAACACGCTGCCATTATACCATACCAGAGCCGCCGCCACAAGGCCATTTCCGCCTGCGCCGGGGCGGATTCCCGCCGCCGGGGTTGCAAAGACACGATATCTGTGGTATCCTCTGCTTGCCGTATTCCGGCAGAACAGATTCAGAAAGAAGGAGAGCCGATTGTCAGGATGTTGTAATTCGGTGTCCGTGCGCTGACCGGGAGGTTTGCGCAGAGGATACTGCTGAGCCTCCCGAAAGAAGTGACACAGACTGAACTTTCAGGAGGACGTTTCCATGAACCGGGAAAATAAAAGAAGATCGTTTGAAAAAGGCTATTACAAGACCCATCCCTGCCGGGACAGCTTCACCTGCCGGGTGTGCGGGCGGCTGGTGGTGCCGGAGGCCGCGGGCAGCGAGCACCGCAACCACTGCCCCAACTGTCTGTCCAGCCTGCATGTGGACGAGGAGCCGGGGGACCGGGCCGCCGACTGCGGCGGCGTGATGGACCCCATCGGCGTGTGGGTGCGCAAAGGCGGCGAGTGGGCGCTGATCCACCGCTGCCGGCGGTGCGGCAAGCTGTGCTCCAACCGCACCGCTGCGGATGACAACCCCATGAAGCTGATGTCCATTGCCCTCAGGCCCCTGTCCCAGCCGCCCTTTCCCCTGGAGCATATTGAGCGGCTGACCGAGCTGATGGGGGGCGCGGGCAGCATGGGGGAATAAGCCGGGAGGACCGCTGAGCGCTCCCGTGCGTGTAAAAGGAGAGGCCAGAGGGCGCCCGCTGTTACGGCGGGCGCCCTTTCAGCTTGTCAAAAAAGCCCTCCTGTAAGGAGTTCCGTCGTCCGCAGACGACGGAATAAAATGAGATCCCGTCATTTCCGGCGGCATGTACGTCGGAAATGACACCTCTCACAAAATTTTGGCCGACAATTTCGCAAGAAATCGAGGCCAAAATTTTGTGCAGCCTTTCTCGAAAAAGTGGCTTTGCCACTTTTTCGACAATCTCAGAGGGCACCCGCTGTTACGGTGGGCGCCCTCTGTCAATGCTTCATACGGGGAAAAAGGGGAGTGGACCAGCGGAGGGCAGGCCCATGGGGGCGGCCGCTTGACATGCTTCGGCCCGCGCACTAAAATAGGGGTCAGTGTGAGCACGGGGCGGGGCGTCTGACTGGAGAGGCCCTGGAATTCTGCCGCCGGAGCCGGACTGGAACAGATCGGCGGGCAGGGAGGAGGGAGCGGTATAAAAGCGGGCGTGCAAATTCAGATCAAACGGTATCTGCTGCTGTGCGCGGGACTGACCATCATGTCCTTCGGCATCGCCTTCTCGATTCAGGCGGGATTGGGAACCTCTCCCATCTCCAGCCTGCCCTATGTGGTCAGCCGGCTTACCCCCTTCAGTGTGGGTGCGGCCACCATTGCCCTCCACTGCACCCTTATCCTGCTGCAGATCGCCCTGCTGCGCCGGCAGTATGACCCCATTCAGCTGCTCCAGCTGCCGGCCGCCCTGGTGTTCGGCCTGCTGACTGACTTCAGCGTCTGGGTCCTTCAGGGGGTCACCTGCACCTCCTATCCCATGCGCTGGCTGCTGTGCGCCATTGGAATCCTGCTGGTGGGGGTGGGCGTCAGCTTCGAGGTCACCGCCGGCGTGGTCACCCTGGCCGGGGAGGGAATGGTGCTGGCGGTATGCCGGGTCTTTCCGGTGAAATTCGCCGCCGCCAAGGTGGGACTTGATGTGACGCTGGTCCTCCTTGCCAGTATCCTCTCCCTTCTGTTTCTGGGGGAGCTGACCGGCGTGCGGGAGGGGACGGCGGCGGCCGCCCTCTGCGTGGGGCTGGTCGCCCGGCAGGTAAACAAGCCCATGGGGCGCTTTGCGGAGCGCTTTCTTACATAAAACGGACGGGGCCGCGGGCGCCCGCTCCGGTTATCTCTTCTGGCCCGGCGTCCGTCCCAGGGCCCGTTCCACCTGGGATGCCGTGGTCCGGGGGAACCGGGCCGACACCCGCTCCAGGATGCGCCTGGCGCTGTCCTCCGGGGCCTCCCGGTAGGCTGAGGTCACCCGGTCGTATCCCCAGATCTCCTCCGGCGGGGCATATACCGACACGGGCAGGCCATAAGACCGGCCTGTTCTGCCCACCTTCTGCCGGAAATCCCGGATGACCAGATAGGTCTGCATCTGCAGCTGGGTGATGGTCCCCTCAAAGTTTTTCTCCCCGCCCCGGCCGAAGCCGGCCTGCTCCCGCAGCTGGACCCCTGTCCACTCCGGGCGGAGCTGGAAGCAGTCCATCAGCTTTTTGGCCCGGTGGCTGGCCAGGCCGTCCTCCCAGCGGGCGTCAAAGTCATAGCCGCCCCGCCGCCAGTTGGCGAACACGGGCAGCCAGTCCAGGCTGAGAAAGCCCGCTTTCCCGGCGAAAAATTTGCCGTAGGCCACCGCGCCGCTGCGGGCGATGGCCTCCCGCCAGTACCAGGGGTCCTCCTCCGGGTCGCCGCTCCACCAGGGCTGCCCCCAGGTGAGCTCCTCGGCGGAGAAGCCCCGGACTTCGTTCCGGAACAGGGGCAGAAAGCCCAGCTCGTTGACGCGCTCTGCCAGCTCCCGCCAGCTGCGGGCGGAGGCGGGCCGGCCTGACATGGATGACGGCATGTGACCGCTCCTCTCTTGTCCCGTGATGGCCGGCCGGGCCGGCGGCACGGGGGGATCTGATTGTCGGCTGTTTGAAAAAGGAGGACTTGCTATGACTGAAGTGGTGGCCGCCCTGATCTGGCGGCAAAATAAATTTCTGATCTGTCAGCGCCCCGCCTACAAGGCCCGGGGACTGCTGTGGGAGTTTGTGGGGGGCAAGGTGGAGCCCGGCGAGACGAAGGAGCAGGCTCTGGTCCGGGAGTGCCGGGAGGAGCTGGACGTGGCGGTGGAGCCCCGGGAGATCTTTCTGGAGCTTACCCACACCTACCCTGACCTCACCGTTCACCTGACCCTGTTTCAAACCCGCCTTCTCGGGGGGGAGCCGCGGCGGCTGGAGCACGCCGACCTGCGCTGGATCACCCCGGAGGAGATCCCCCAATACCCCTTCTGCCCCGCCGACCAGGTCATCCTGGAGCGGCTGCTCCAGGGGGAGGGGCAGCCCTGAGCCCGCTCACAACCCGGTAATGTACCGGCCGGTGATGCTCTCCGGGCAGGCGGCCACCTGCTCCGGAGTGCCGGATGCCACAATCCGGCCGCCCTCCGTGCCGCCGCCGGGTCCCATGTCCAGAACATAGTCGGCGTTTCGGATGACGTCCAGATCGTGCTCGATGACCACCACGGTGGCTCCGCTGTCGATCAGGGTCTGGAACACTCCCAGCAGGGTGCGCACGTCCAGGGGGTGCAGGCCGATGGTGGGCTCGTCAAAGACAAAGACGGCGTCCTCCTGACTCCGCCCCAGCTCGCTGGCCAGCTTGAGCCGCTGGGCTTCCCCGCCGGAGAGGCTGGGGGTATCCTCCCCCAGGGTGAGATAGCCCAGCCCCAGCCTGTCCAGCACCTCCAGCCGCTGATGGACCACCTTCCAGTCGGTGCAGGCGTCCAGGGCGGTGTGGATGTCCATTTCCATCAGCTCGGGCAGGGTGAAGGCCGCTCCGGACCGGGTTTTGACCCGCACCCGCCCCGCGTCCCTGCCGTACCGGGAACCCCGGCAGTCGGGACAGGGGATGTCCACGTCAGGGAGAAACTGCACGTCCAGGCTGATGGAGCCGGTGCCGTCGCAGGTGGGACAGCGCAGGGCGCCGGTGTTGTAGGAGAAGTCCCCCGCCTTCCAGCCCAGTGCCTTGGCCTGGGCGCTTTTTGCGTAAATTTTCCGCAGCTCGTCATGGACGTTGGAATAGGTGGCCACAGTGGAGCGCACGTTGACTCCGATGGGAGCCGCGTCAATCAGCCTTACCCGGCCGATGTCCTCCGCCTCCACCGCCAGCACATGCTCCGGCAGCGGCGTTCCGGCAATATGCGCCTCCAGGCCGGGGACCAGGCTCTCCAGGATCAGGGTGGTCTTACCCGATCCGGACACCCCTGTTACCACCGTCAGCCGTCCTTTTGGGATGTCTGCCTCCAGAGGCTTTACCGTGTGAATTGCCCCGGTGGACAGATGGATGGTCCCCAGGCGGAACAGCTCCTCCGGCTCGGTGCGGGGACGGATCAAGACCCGGGCTTTCCCCGACAGGAAGGGCCCGATCCGGGAGGCGGGGTCCTCCCCCAGCTCCTTCACCGGCCCCTGGGCGATGACCTGACCGCCCTTCGCCCCAGCCTCTGGTCCCAGCTCGATGATCCAGTCCGCATGGGACAGGATCTGTGCGTCATGGTCCACCAGCAGCACCGAATTGCCGTCGGCCGTCAGATCATCCATCACAGCCGTCAGGCCCGCGATATTGGCCGGATGGAGGCCGATGGAGGGCTCGTCCAGCACATAGAGCACTCCGGTGGTGCGGTTGCGCACCGCCCGGGCCAGCTGCATCCGCTGCCGTTCCCCGGTGGACAGGGTGGAGGCCGCCCGGTCCAGGGTGAGATAGCCCAGTCCCAGCTCCATCAGCCGCCGGGCCGCCCCCTGGAAGGACTGACAGATGCTCGCCGCCATGGGGCGCATCTCTTCGGGCAGAGAGGCGGGAATCCCCTCCACCCACTCCGTCAGCCGGGCGAGGGTCATCCGGCAGGCCCCGTCCAGGCCGATGCCCCGCAGCCGGGGGGCCCGGGCGGCCTCAGACAGACGTGTGCCGCCGCAGTCGGGGCACACGTCCTCCTTTAAAAACTTTTCCACCCGCTTCATGCCCTTCTCGTCCTTTACCTTGGACAGGGCATTTTCCACCGTGTGGACCGCGCTGAAGTAGGTGAAGTCCAGCTCGGCCACATCGTTGGAATTTTTGGCGTGGTAGAGGATATGCTTTTTCACCGCCGGGCCGTCGTAGACGATCTCCTTCTCCTCCGGCGTCAGGTCCCGGAAGGGCACGTCGGTGCGCACCCCCATGGCCCGGCACACGTCGGTCATCAGGGACCACATCAGGCTGTTCCAGGGGGCCACCGCTCCCTGGTCGATGGTAAGGGAGTCATCGGGGACCAGGGTGGAGCGGTCCACCGCCCGCACCACGCCGGTGCCGCCGCAGGCGCGGCAGGCCCCCTGGCTGTTGAAGGCCAGCTCCTCCGCCCCTGGGGCGTAAAAACGGGTCCCGCACTCCGGACACACCAGCTCCTGCCCGGCGGCCACCGACAGGGTGGGGGGCGCATAGTGCCCGTTGGGGCAGCGGTGGCTGGCCAGGCGGGAGTACATCAGCCGCAAACTGTTCAGCAGCTCGGTCCCCGTGCCGAAGGTGCTGCGGATGCCGGGCACCCCGGGCCGCTGGTGGAGGGCCAGGGCGGCAGGGACGTAGCGCACCTCGTCCACATCGGCCTGGGCGGCCTGGGTCATCCGCCTCCTGGTGTAGGTGGACAGAGACTCCAGATAGCGCCTCGACCCCTCGGCGTACAGCACCCCAAGGGCCAGGGAGGACTTCCCCGACCCGGACACCCCCGCCACCCCCACGATCCGGTTCAGCGGAACATCCACGTCAATGTTCTTCAGGTTGTGTACCCGGGCCCCCCGGACCTGAATTTTCCGGGGAATCCCTGCTCCTTCTCCCATCATGGGCAGCACCTCATTTTTTCTTGGCCGAAGCCGCGAACCAGTCAAATTTGATTCCCAGTATACCCCATTCCCCGCGGCTGTGCAAGCCTGAGGCGCGGTCCGGGCCGCCCCTCACCGCCCGGCGGTGAGGGGCGGCAGCTCGGTGTCCCAATCCTTTTGAAACTCGGTCATCATGGCCCAGTAGCGCTTGGGCATGTGGGTCATGCGGCAGCGGGGATTCTCCCGCTCCCGGATGGCGATGGTATCATAAAAGGACCGCCACATTTTCCGGTAGGCCAGCTCCTCCGCCCCGGCGGGACCCAGCCGGAAGTCCTCCACCGGCAGGATAGCCCACTTTCCTGGCTGGTGAAACAGGGCCTCGCGGTGGGTGCGGTCGTGGAGGACAAAGTGTTCCTGGGGGTATCGGCCGCAGAAGTGGGGCCGCAGCAGGGGAAGCACCCGGTTTTTCGGCTCGATTTCCCCGGCCAGCACCCCGTCCAGCTGGGAAAAGCGGACAAAGCCGGTGTACAGGTGTGCCTCGCTGTTCAGATGTTGGACTGCTTTCCGAACCTTGTCCACAGTGGGATCGGTCAGGTCACGGGTGAAGCCGGGGCCCCTGGCATAGCCCAGACGGAGCAGCCGCCACAGCCACAGCTCCTTGTCGGGCAGGCTGGTGAGAAAGCCTCGGACCACCAGGGTCCTTCCCTCGCGGCCCAGCTTGCCCCGCAGGGAGCGGTACACCCGGCCTGCCCGGTCCCGGTCGCTCTCCACCGTCCGCAGGGGATACAGGGAGCAGCAGGGGTCGTCCGGGGTACGGAACTCCACCGGCTCCTCGCGGTTGACATAACCTTCAAATACGCAGGTGAGAAAGCCCGCGAAGCTGCCGTCATACTGGCAGCACACCTGGGTCCAGGACATGGGACGCACCCCTTCCTTGCTGAGATGTAAGGTGGAACGCTGGGGCTCAGGTGGCCCACTGGAAGCGGTCCGTGCCTGCGCCCAGCTCAAAGTGGTACTTCACAATTCCCAAATCCACTTTGCTGTAGAAGCCGGCGCCGGCCTTCGCCATGACCGTGCCGCCCTTCAGCGTGAGCGTGAATTTCTGCTGGTTCATGGCCGTGGGGGCGAGCAGGGCCGCCTGCACGCCGCGGCGGAACCAGTCGGGGGCCTCCCCCTCCACATTCATCACGGCCTCGGGGGCCTTTGACTTGTGGGGCACGCCCTGGGTCTTTCCGTAGCCCACCGCGATGACCAGGCACAGCTTTTCCCCGGGCAGGATTTGAAAGGCGCTCCTGATCCTTTTATAGGTCAGGGCCACCCAGCAGGTGTTCAGCCCCAGCTGCTGGGCCCGCAGCACCAGCTGTTCTCCATAGTAGCCGCAGGTCTCCTCCAGCTTGGGGGACTTCCTGCCGATGAGGGCGATATAGTTTTGAACGCCGGAAAATTTTCCATAACGGGCCATGAAGCTGTCGAACCCTCTGGGCTCGTTCAGCACCAGCTGTATATGCAGACCGCTCTCCCGGTTGCACTGCTCGATCAGGGACAGCAGTTCCTCTCTTGCCGCCGGCTCCAGCGCCCGGTCCTCATAGGCGCGCACCGAGTGGCGCCGCTCCATCGCTTCCCATAGTTCCATAGTGCCGATTTCCTCCTGTCACAGTGGTGGCTCATCCGGCTCGCTCCGGTCGGGGGCCTGTTCCATCAAATGCTGAATGTCTGAAAACAGAGCGATCATGGGCTGGATGGAGTGGTCCTGGGGCGCCAGATAGTAATAGATCTGGGTGCCCTCCTTCCTGGCCTGGACAATTCCGGCATCCTTCAAAATCTGGATGTGGTGGGAGATGGAGGCTCTGGACAGGTTGGTCCGCTGGGCGATTTCCGCCACCCGGCTGCCGCTGCAGGGGCCGCTGAGCATGGTGTACAGGAGATACTGCCGCGTCTCGTCCCCCAGTGCCGTGAGCAGCTTCCTGCACGCCTGAAATTCAGATTGAAGCCGTTCCAGATCCCGGGTCGTGTTCTGCATGAGCAGCGCCTCCTGTGCATTCTGGATGAGCACGTCTATTGTACCATACAATAACCGGTTTACGGGATCTGTCAAAAAAATCAAGACGGAACAAAGGGGACAGGTGGTCGTCCCGTCAGACCACGGGCTCCTCCCGACCGAAGAGGGACAGCTGCTCCGGCATGGGGGGCGCCAGGGCGGGGGCCTCCAGGGAGACCAGGTGGCGCAGCAGGCCGTCCTCGCTGACCCGCAGGCCCCGGGGGGCCCGGCCGGAGCAGGTGAGGAAGTACTGGGCCCGCTTCAGCACCACCCCCAGCCGTTTGAGCCCCTCGAAATTCAGCGGCCCTACCCGCCGGGCGGTGAGGATGCGCCGGGCGCTTTTGACGCCGATGCCGGGCACCCGCAGCAGGGCCTCATAGTCGGCCTTGTTCACCTCCACCGGGAAAAAGTCCAGGTGGCGCAGGGCCCAGGTGCACTTGGGGTCCATGCGGGGGTCCAGGTCGGGCTGGTCCTCCTCCAGAATCTCCTCCGCCCGGAAGTGGTAGTACCGCAGCAGCCAGTCGGCCTGGTAGAGCCGGTGCTCCCGGAGGAGAGGCGGCTGGAAGCCCTGGGGGGCGGGCAGGTTGGGACTGCTGGCCACCGGGACATAGGCGGAGTAGAACACCCGCTTGAGCCGGTATTTGTCGTACAGCCCCTGGGTGAGGGAGAGAATCTGGCGGTCGCTCTCCGGGGTGGCCCCGATAATCAGCTGTGTGGACTGGCCCGCCGGGGCGAACCGGGGGGCGTGGCGGCAGACCTTCAGCTCCTGCCGGGAGACGGTGATGCCGTCCCGGATCTGCCTCATGGGGGCCAGGATGGCCTCCTTTTTCTTGTCCGGCGCCAGCAGGGAGAGGCTTTTGGCGCTGGGCAGCTCGATGTTGACGCTCATCCGGTCGGCCAGCAGGCCCAGTCTCTGAGTCAGGAGAGGGTCGGCCCCCGGGATGGCCTTGGCATGGATGTAGCCCCCAAAGCGGTACTCCTCCCGCAGCAGGCGCAGGCAGGCGATCATCCGCTCGGTGGTGTAGTCCGGGTCCCGCAGCACCGCCGAGGAGAGGAACAGCCCCTCGATGTAGTTGCGCCGGTAGAAACCCATGGTCAGCTCGCACAGCTCCCGGGGGGTGAAGGCGGCCCGGGGCACGTCGTTGGACCGGCGGTTGACGCAGTACTGGCAGTCGTAGGCGCACACGTTGGTCATCAGCACCTTTAGCAGGGAGATGCACCGCCCGTCGGCGGAAAAGGAGTGGCAGCAGCCGGCGAAGGTGGTGCTGCCGATGGTCCCCGGCCGGCCCGCCCGGTCCAGCCCGCTGGAGGTGCAGGCGGCGTCATATTTGGCCGCGTCGGCCAGAATGGTCAGCTTGCCCTCCAGATCCACGGCCCGTCTCCTCCTTGAAATAGAACATTTGTACCATATATTATAAGTGAGGAGATGGAAAAGTCAAGAGGAAAAGTTGGGTAGCCGAAGGGCGGCAGTCCCGGATATGGGGCTGAGCCGCTTCAACAGGTGCGGGGGGGAGAAAAGCGGGGAAAAGAGGAAGCGGCCCCGCTGAAACAGCGGGGCCGCGCAGAGAGACCGTTCAGTTTTCCAGCTCTGCCAGGGTCGGCATGGCGGGGATGGCCCCGCTGCGGGAGCAGGTGAGGGCGGCCGCCCGGTTGGCAAAGGCCAGAACCTCCTCCAGCTCCCCCATCTCCAACCCCTCCAGAGGAGCGGGACCGCGCCGGGCCAGCCGGCTGAGCACCGCGCCCAGAAAGGAGTCGCCGGCGCCGTTGGTGTCAGTTGCCTGGACCGGCACGCCGGGCACCAGGCCCGTCCAGCGCAGCCAGCGGTAAAAGACACCCCGGCCGCCCAGCGTGACCAGAATCAGCCTGGGTCCCTTTTCCGCCAGCAGGGCGGTCCCTTCCTCCAGCCGGCCGGTGCCGGCCAGAAGGGGAAGCTCTTCCTCTGACAGCTTGAGGATATCCACCAGAGGCAGGGGGAGGGCCATCCACTGAAGGGCCTGCTCCTCCGAGTCCCACAGGGCGGGGCGGTAGTTGGGGTCGTAGCTCACCAGGGCGCCCAGCTGCCGGGCCTGCCGGGCGGCAAACACAGTGGCGGAGCGGGAGAGCCCCGGGGTCAGGCTCACCGAGCCAAAGTGGAGAAAGCGGCTTTCAGCCAGCAGTGCTTCCGGCACCTCCTCGGGAGCCAGGTCCTGGTCAGCCCCCCGGAGAAAGCGAAAGGAGCGCTCTCCCTCCGGAGTGAGAGAGACCAGGGCGATGGTGGTGGCCCTGGGGCTGCGGACCACAGGAGAGGCGTCCACCCCGTTTTGTTTCAGCACCGAGACCAGGGTATCCCCAAAGCCGTCTGTCCCCACCTTGCCCACGAAAGAGACGGAGGCCCCCAGCCTGGCGGCGGCTACCGCAACGTTGGCGGGGGCTCCGCCAGGGTTGGCGGCAAACAGGCCCACCCCCTGGTCGTTGACTCCGAACTGGGTCAGATCAATGAGGACCTCTCCAATGGCGGTGATATCCGGCATGGGTAACAACTCCTTCTCCGGACGGGCCGGTTTTCGGTGGAATGTTCAGCGGAAGTAGACCAGGGGGGCCTCCGGGCGCTGGGCCTTCTCCACTGACTGGGCGTAAAGGACAACTCCTTCCCCGTCGTAGACGGCGGCCTGCTCCCACTTGATTTGAGCGGTGACGGTGACCCACTCTCCCTTTTTCAGGGAGCGGGCCCTGTCATACCTGCACAGAAAGCCGAAGAAGCGGATGTCCTCCACGCAGCAGGTCATGGCGTTGCGGCCGGGGACAAAGCTGCCCTTGGGCAGCTTCATGCCGGTCATGGCCTGGGCCTTGAAGGTGATGGTCTTGCCCACATAGCGGTCGGGGTGCTCCTGAATGTCCAGATACCATATTCCGTAATCGGCGTCCTCCAGCTCGATGTGGTCGGTGTCCAGGGAGTAGGGGAGAATGTCGGGGACCTCCAGCTGTTCCCCCTGGTCACCCTCAAAGACGATCTCGCACATCCGGTTCACCGCCCGGATGGACCGCTTCCAGCCGGACATGGGCATGTCGGGGGTGCAGCGGTTGAAGATGACCATATCCGCCTCGGTGACCATGTCCACAATCATGGACTGCATGTTGGTGCGGTACATCTCGAAGGTGGTGGCGTCGATGACGTCGATGGCCTGGTACAGGCCCCAGGTTTTGGGCAGCCTCAGATCCCGCAGCAGCTGGATGGGCCACATGCCGTTGTACTCCAGCAGCACCCGTTCAGGCTGATAGCGGCGGTCCACCTCCTCCAGAAAGGGGGTGCAGATCTGCTCCTGGCTGTCCACCGGGACCACCCGGCAGTTGCGCTTGGACAGCTGGGCCTGGTCGTACTCTACCTCACCGTCCTCGCACATGAGGAGGACGGTGCGCTCGCCGTCATTGAAGTAGTCCATGCCCAGGGTCTCGGTGAGCAGGGTGGTCTTGCCGCTGTCCAAAAAGCCGGTGATGAGATACACCGGGATACGCGGATCACTCATAGACGCCACCCCTTACGCCAGCAGGAACAGCTTTTCCAGTCCCGCCTCGTTCAGATCGGAGCCGATGACGCAAAGCCGGCCGGTGTAGTCGGGGGAACCCTCCCGGATCTGGAACTCCTCAGGCACCAGGTCGAAGTGGAGCCAGGTCTGCCCGTCGTCGCAGGGGACCATGCCCTTGGCCCGGAGGATATAGCCGTAGTCCTGGCCCATGGACAGGGCCGCCAGGGCGTCCTGCAGCTCCTCCCGGCTGTATTTGCGGGGAGTCTCCCGGCCCCAGGAGGTAAAGACCTCGTCGGCGTCGTGGCCGTCGTGGTGGTGATGGTGGTGGTCGTGGCCGCAGGCGCAGCAGGCGTCGCAGCTGTCCCCGTCGTGGTGGTGATGTTCGTGGTCGTGCTCATTATGATCGTGGTCATGGTCATGGTGGTGCTCATGCTCATGATCGTGGTGATGCTCATGCTCATGGTCGTGGTCATGGTGGTGATGGTGCTCGTGCCCATCCTCCTCCGAATGGGTGCGGGCGATCTCGGCCATCAGCTCCTCGGCCAGGGAGTGGCCCCCCTCCATGGCGGAGATGATCTGAGCCCCGGTGAGCTGGTCCCAGGGGGTGGTGAGGATGGCGGCCTTGGAGTTCTTCTCCCGCAGCAGCCTGACGGCGGCGTCCAGCTTGCCCTGGTCCATCTTCTGGGTGCGGGAGAGGAGGATGGCGGAGGCGTGCTCCACCTGGTTGTTGAAGAACTCGCCGAAGTTCTTCATATAAATCCGGGCCTTGGTGGCGTCCACCACGGTGACGAAGCTGTTCAGGCGGAGGGCGGGGTTCTCCTTCTGCACCCGCTCCACGGCAGCGATGACGTCGGACAGCTTGCCCACGCCGGAGGGCTCGATGACGATGCGGTCGGGGGAGTAGTCGTCCAGCACCTTTTTCAGGGCGGCGCCGAAGTCGCCCACCAGAGAGCAGCAGATGCAGCCCGAGTTCATCTCGGTGATCTCCACCCCGGCGTCCTTCAAAAAGCCGCCGTCGATGCCGATCTCGCCGAATTCGTTCTCAATGAGGACGATCTTCTCGCCCTTGAATGCCTCATCCAGCAGCTTTTTGATGAGGGTGGTCTTGCCGGCTCCCAGAAAGCCGGAGACGATGTCAATCTTGGTCATGGTATGGTCATATCCTTTCCTGATAATGGTATACGATAGGAATGTTGGAGCCGGGGCTGCAGTTCAGTCAAACAGGGTATTGGCGGCCGCCTCCAGCTCCTGAAAGAAGCGGCTGATATGAAAGCCGTCGTTGACCGCGTGGGAGAACTCCCCGGACACGGGCAGCTTCACACGCTCCCCCTCCCGGGCGTACCGGCCGTAGAGGACAAAGGGGGTGAAATCCGTCTTGGGGTCGCCCCCGAAGCTGAAGGAGGTGAAGCTGGTCCCGGGAACGGATGAGATGCCGCAGATATTGTCCGGCAGCTGTTCATCGGCCATCAGTCTCCCGCAGGACCGGGCCCGGTCATAGTCGGACAGAAAGGCGGGGTAAAAGGCGGAAAAATCCGGGTGGTACGGGGTGCACTTCATGGAGAACAGCTCCGGATTTTCTGCCCGGGGTACCGTGTAGAAGGGGTGAATCACGTCCCACAGGCCGATCTCGCCCTGGGTGCTCCGGCCATAGCGGAACTCCGGGCGGCCATTGATGACCCGGGCGGCGCAGTAGACCAGAGCGGGGTAGAGGCGCAGCCCCCGGCGGCGCACCTCCTCCAATAGCCGGGTGATATCCACCTGGGCGGTCATATAGATGGCGGTGGTGCCGAAGCAGGCGAGGTACTCCGCCCTCTCCCAGGTATCCGGGTCAACGGGAGTAAAGCCCATACAGGTCCTCCTCCAAAGGCATCAGTCCCAGATCAGGCTGATGCGCTCCATCAGGGTGCACAGCATCCCGGCGGCCACCTCCCGGGTGGCGTTGTCGGTGGGGGCCAGATCGCCCACCAGGGCGCCCAGCTCGCCCAGGCTGCGGGCAGCGGCCCGGGCCCAGTCATCAAACTGGTAGTAGTCTGCGTATTGGGCGGCGGGAAGCCCCTCCTGGCTCAGCTCGTAGCCGTCCATGCTGGCCCAGGCGGATACCGAGGAGAGGATGGTGACGATCTCCTGATAGGTGATGGTGCTGTCGGGGCGGAAGGCGCCGACATCGTCCCCGGCCACAAAGCCCCGGGCCGCCATGGCGGAGACGGCGCCGGCGTACCAGGCGTCTGCGGTCACGTCGGTGAAGGTGAGTGCGCTTTCGCTGGCGGGCAGATTCAGAGCCTGGGCCACCATGGCGCAGAACTCAGCCCGGGTGATGTCCTGCTCCGGGCGGAAGGAGCCGTCCTCATAGCCGCCCAGCAGCTGATAGGAGGCCAGCGTCTCGATTTCCCGCTCAAACTGGGTGCCTTCAATGTCGGAGAAGGTGCGGGCGGTGTAGTCCAGTCCCAGCTCCTCCGCCAGAGCCTCAGGGACAGTCTCCTCCCAGGTCCGGGACCCGGAGCCACGGTACAGCAGGGCGGAGGGGGGCAGAGCCTCCAGCAGCTCGGTGAAGGCGGCCAGATTGCCCTCCTGCCGGGCCTCCTCCAGGTTCAGATAGAAGGTCTGGCCGGCCAGCTCCAGCTTCAGATAGCCGTCGGCCCGGCCGGGCTCGGCGGCGGACAGCAGCAGGGCGGCGGCGGCGGAATTCTGCGCAGAGATCAGGAGGGTGGGGAGTACGCCTACAATGTGGTTGGTGGCCCCGTCGGGGGAGAAGAAGCGGTAGGCGGTGATCTTCAGAGCGTCCCCGTCAAAAAGCCCCTGGGTGTTGGTCTCGTCAAAGATGATCTGGGCGATGCCCTTGCCATAGGTTCGCTGGCCGACGGCGATGCCGAAGCCGTGGTCCCGGGCGTCGGCGGCAAAGAGCTCGGCGCCGCTGGCCGAATAGGGGCTGGTCAGGATGATCAGCGGCTTGTCGGTGAGATCGGGACAGGCCGTGGTGGTATAGACGTACTGGTAACTGCCGGCGGCGTCCCGGAAATAGACCATGACGGCGCTGCCCGTAAACAGACCCGCGGAGCCGGAGGCCGCCTCGCTGGTGCCGCCGGGATTGCTGCGCAGGTCCATGATCCAGACGGAGACCTGGTCATCCAGCTCCTCCAGCGCCTCCTGAACGGTGGCGGTGGTGGAGCTGCCGAAGCTGGTGCAGTCGATGTAGCCGGCGTCGCCCACCAGCTCATAGGTGACAATGGGAATTTCCACCGCGCGGCGGGTCAGGGTATACTCCCGGGTGCGGCCGTCCCGCTGGCTGACCACGGTGACGGTTACCTGGGTGCCCTCCTCGCCGGAGATGGCGGCTCGGATGTCCGAGCTGGTGGTGAGCGTCACCCCGTCTGCCGCGATAATCCGGTCCCCGGCCTCCAGCCCGGCCTCCAGAGCGGGGGAGTCGGGCAGGATGGACAGAATCTGAAATCCGTTGTCAAAGGCGTTCTGAACGGACACGCCGATGCCCACCACCGATTCGCCGTTCACCGAGGAGAGGAAGCTCTGATACTCCTCGGCGGAGTAGTAGACGGTGTAGGGGTCCCCCAGCGCCTCCAGAATGGCGTCCAGGGAGTCCAGCGCCAGGATCTCCTCCGGGACGCCGTCCACATAGTTTTCCCGGAGCAGGGTTTTGGCGTCCTCCAGCTCCAGGGCGGAGGCGGGCAGCACCGAGAGGGACAGGGTCAGACACAGGGCCAGCAGGCCGGCAAGTCTTTTTTTCATGGTGTTCTCCTTTTGCGTCGTTGTGTGTGGTATGCTTCAAAACTGCCGCCCTCCCGTTTGTTCGGGAATCTCTCACGCCGGATGCCGCGCTGCGGCATCCGGCGTGGTGAAAGGGCGTATTACAGCTTGGGAGTGCGGTAGGTCATCTCCTCCCGCTTGGGGCCGCTGGATACCATGGTGATGGGGGCGCCGATGTGGGCCTCCAGAAAGTCCACATAGTCCCGGGCCGCCTGGGGCAGGGCGCTGTAGTCCTTACAGCCCCGGATGTCGCATTTCCAGCCGGGGAGAGTGGTGAACACCGGCTTGGCCCGCATCAGCAGCGGGGTGACGGGGAAGCGGTCGGTGACCTGGCCGTCAATTTCATAGCCGGTGCACACGGGGATCTCGTCCAGATAGCCCAGCACGTCCAGACAGGTCAGGGCCACCTGGGTGGCCCCCTGGACCATACAGCCGTACCGGGTGGCCACCGTGTCGAACCAGCCCACCCGGCGGGGACGGCCGGTGGTGGCGCCGAACTCCCCCTTGTCGCCGCCGCGGCGGCGCAGCTCGTCCCCGGCCTCGCCGGAGACCTCGCTGACAAAGGGCTCGGTGTGGGAGCCAACCGAGGAGGAGTAGGCCTTGGTGACGCAGATCACATCCTCGATGGCGGTGGGAGGCACCGCCCCGCCCACACAGCCGAAGCCGGCCAGGGTGTGGGAGGAGGTGGTCATGGGGAAGATGCCCAGATCCGGGTCCTTCATGGAGCCCAGCTGGCCCTCCAGCAGAACGGTTTTGCCCGCCTTCAGGGCCTCGTGGACAAAGCTCACCGCGTCCCCCACATAGGGGCGGATCTCCTCCCGCAGGGCGAGCAGCTGGTCCACCAGCTCGTCCGCGTCCAAGGCGGGCTTGTGGTACAGGTGCTCAAAGAGCACATTCTTGATGGCCAGGGCGGCGGAAATCCGCTCCCGCAGCCGGTCCTCGTCAAAGAGGTCGCAGACCTGCACGCCGATCTTGGCGTACTTGTCGGAGTAGAAGGGGGCGATGCCGCTCTTGGTGGAGCCGAAGGCCTTGCCTCCCAGCCGCTCCTCCTCATAGGTGTCCTGGAGGACATGGTAGGGCATCAGCAGCTGGGCCCGCTGGGAGACGATCAGATTGGGGGCGGGCACCCCCTGGCTGGTGATGGACTTCAGCTCGTCCACCAGCTTCCGGACGTCCAGAGCAACTCCGTTGCCGATGATGTTGGTGACATGGGAGTAAAAGGTGCCCGAGGGGAGAATGTGGAGGGCAAACCGGCCGTAGTCGTTGATGATGGTGTGGCCGGCGTTGGCCCCGCCCTGAAAGCGGATGACCACGTCCGAGCTTTCCGCCAGCATATCGGTGATTTTGCCCTTGCCCTCGTCGCCCCAGTTGGCGCCCACAATCGCTTTTACCATAGTTGTGACCTCCGTGGGCCGGGATTCGCAACCGCGGTGCGGATTTGCCTTATCCGGCCCAAGACAACACGGTGATATTATACTTCCTTTTATTGCGGCTGGCAAGGGGGAATCGGGGAGAAAATGGAGAAAAAGCGGAGGAAACAGAGATGTTCCGCGCCGGCGTCCGGGCGCGGGCGGCGGGAGGGAAATGATATGCAGAATCGAGGCATAAAAATGAATAATATTCATATTTAGTGAAAATATATGGATTTCCTGAAAAAGAGAGTGGATAATCATGCAAATCACTCTTGCATTTGCCGGCAAAGCGTGATAGACTGTTGCCAATGAAGCGGGCACAGGGCCGGGAGCGCGCAGGACAGGCGGTTCCCCAGGCCGGCGAGGCCCGGATTTTTGGAGGGAAATGAACCATGTCTGAGATTAAAAAAGTTGTGCTGGCCTATTCCGGCGGCCTGGATACATCCATCATCATCCCCTGGTTAAAGGAAAACTACAACAACCCCGAGATTATCGCCGTCTCCGCCGACGTGGGACAGGGGGACGAGCTGGACGGCCTGGAGGAGAAGGCCATCAAGACGGGCGCCTCCAAGCTGTACATCGAGGACCTGGTGGACGAGATGGTGGACGACGTCATCATCCCCTCCATGATGATGGGGGCCAAGTACGAGGAGTACCTGCTGGGCACCGCCTTCGCCCGGCCCATCATCGCCAAGCGGCTGGTGGAGATTGCCAGGAAGGAGGGGGCCGACGCCATCTGCCACGGCTGCACCGGCAAGGGCAACGACCAGGTGCGCTTCGAGCTGGCCATCAAGCGCTTCGCCCCCGAGATGAAGATCATCGCCCCCTGGCGGGAGTGGTCCATCAAGGGCCGGGACGAGGAGATCGACTACGCCGAGGCCCACAATGTCCCCCTGAAGATCAGCCGGGAGACCAACTACTCCAAGGACAAGAACCTGTGGCACCTCAGCCACGAGGGGCTGGACCTGGAGGACCCCGCCAACGAGCCCCAGTACGACAAGCCGGGCTTTTTGGAGATGGGCGTCTCCCCCGCCATGGCCCCCGACAAGGCCACCTATGTGACGCTGGACTTTGAGAAGGGCTGGCCGGTGGCCATCGACGGCGAGAAGATGAAGGCCAGCGACATCATCCGCAGGCTGAACAAGCTGGGCGGCGAGAACGGCATCGGCCTGCTGGACATCGTGGAGAACCGCTTAGTCGGCATGAAGGACCGGGGGGTGTACGAGACCCCGGGCGGCACCATCCTCTACAAGGCCCACGAGGTGCTGGAGATGATCACCATCGACAAGGACACCAAGCACATGAAGCAGAAACTCTCGGTGGACTTTGCCGATCTGGTCTACAACGGCAAGTGGTTCACCCCCCTGCGGGAGGCCCTCCAGGCCTTTGCCGTGGACACCCAGAAGCATGTCACCGGCACCGTGAAGCTGAAGCTCTACAAGGGCAACATCATCACCTCCTCGGTCACCTCTCCCGAGAGCCTGTACTCTGAGAATCTGGTCACCTTCGAGGAGAGCGACTACAACCAGAACGACGCTACCGGCTTCATCAACCTGTGGGGCCTGCCCGACAAGGTCCAGGCGCTGCGGGAGCAGGGAAAGCTGTAAGGCAGATAGGAGATAGAAGATAGGAGATAGGAGTTGTGTCACAGATGCAATATCTCCTATCTCCTATCTCATCACTCCTATCTTGAATGAAGTGAGGTAATGTATTATGAAGCTATGGGCTGGCCGGTTTCAGAAGGAAACCGACACCTTGGTCAACGACTTCAACTCCTCCATCGGCTTTGACGCCCGGCTGTACAAGCAGGATATTCAGGGCTCCATCGCCCATGCCACCATGCTGGGCAGGCAGGGCATCATTGAGGAGCATGAGGCCGAGAAGATTGTAGAGGGCCTGAAGGCCATCCTGGCCGACATCGAGGCGGGGCAGGTGGAGTTCTCCCTGGACAACGAGGACATCCACATGAACATCGAGGCCATGCTCACCGAGCGCATCGGCGACGCGGGCAAGCGCCTCCACACCGCCCGCAGCCGCAACGACCAGGTGGCAGTGGACACCCGGCTGTATGTCAAGGAGGAGATCCCCGTCATCATCCGCCAGGTGCTGGACCTGGAGGAGGTACTGGTGAAGAAGGCCAAGGCCAACCTGGACACCGTCATGCCGGGCTACACCCACCTGCAGCGGGCCCAGCCCACCACCTTTGCCCACTACATGATGGCCTACGCCAACATGTTCAAGCGGGACGTCACCCGGCTGGAGGACTGCCTGGAGCGGCTGGACGAGTGCCCCCTGGGCGCTGGCGCCCTGGCCACCTCCACCTACCCGGTGGACCGGTTCCAGACGGCCCAGGCCCTGGGCTTTCAAAAGCCCACCGACAACTCCATGGACTCGGTGTCCGACCGGGATTACGCCATCGAGCTGCTCTCCGCCCTGTCCATCCTGATGATGCACCTGTCCCGCTTCTCCGAGGAGATCGTGCTGTGGTGCTCCTGGGAGTTCAAGTTCGTGGACCTGGATGACGCCTACTCCACCGGCTCCTCCATCATGCCCCAGAAGAAGAACCCCGACGTGGCCGAGCTGGTCCGGGGCAAGACCGGACGAGTGTACGGCTCGCTGGTCACCCTGCTCACCGTGATGAAGTCCCTCCCCCTGGCCTACAACAAGGACATGCAGGAGGACAAGGAGGCCATCTTTGACGCCATCGACACGGTGGAGCTGTGCCTGCCCGTGTTCGGGGCCATGGTGGACACCCTGACGGTCCGGCCCAAGAACATGGCCAAGGCGGCCGCCGGCGGCTTCATTAACGCCACCGACTGTGCCGACTACCTGACCAAGAAGGGCCTGCCCTTCCGGGAGGCCTACATGATCGTGGGCCGGCTGGTCAACCTGTGCATCAAGACGGGGGACACCCTGGACACCCTGACCCTGAAGGACTTCCGGGCCATCTCCTCCCTGTTTGATGAGGATGTGTATCAGGCCCTCTCCCTCAAGACCTGCGTCAACGGCCGCAAGGTCTACGGAGGCCCGGCCAGGGAATCGGTGGAGAAGCAGATCCAGCTGATCGAGGACTTTGTGGAGGCGCGGCGAGGATAGGGGCCGCCGGAGACTGTTTTCCGCTGCTTGGCCGCCGTCCACCGCCTGCGGTGTATGCTCGGGGACCTAGGCGCAGATTGTCTTGTAGAAGTACCTGTCCCATATACTGAGCAGAGCGGCAGCGAGTAAGTATAGACACCGTTCAAGAGGGCACCGCGCCGGCCGCAAGTGCCAACGTCTCAGCGAACTCCCCCGTAAAATAGGGGGGCCGGGGGAACGTGGCTCCTGAAAGACCAAGGCGTAAGCCGCAGGTCTTTCCCAAAAGCCACGTCACCCGGCGATTCTTTGGTTTCTTTCTGATCG
>CAJFVL010000031.1 GCA_904420465.1 uncultured Clostridium sp. | reverse complement strand
CAACAGAATATCATCCACTGCTTTCTTGATCTCTGGATCTTCAGAAAGCGTTTCGTGCTTGAATCCGGTCGTATTGCGGAGTGGAAGTTCTTCTTTGATAGTTTGAAGATACTGATGTGGGTCTGTGAACTCCTGAGCCGTCCCATCTGCAAAGGTCACTCGCCCCACTATCTTGTCCTTTTGGGCCATTTCCTGCTGCCGCTTATCATAGCAGTATAGGTAGCCCTGATAATCACCCGGAGTGGGGGTACAGCGGAGACAGTAGCGGTAGTGGTCTGTTTCTGCCACATATCCAAAACTTCTGCTGTCCTCTGTGATGGTCCCGCCGTTTTTGTGACAGTAGTTGCTCATGGAGGCCAGATCTTTTAGCGGCCCGTTTGCTCGTAAGGTGTCAACGATAGCTTGGAGTTCTTCCTTGAATTCCAAAGTATTGAATCGATCCTCGTTGTGAGGCCACCAGGTATGCCAAAATTCCCTGCCACCAGAACCAAAGTCCATGCGGATGTGACCAACTGTGCCCAGAGCTTCATCCTGTTTCTGGTCCAGTTCTGAATAGAAAAGGCCCGCCTCCTCAATGGAAGCGGGCCTCAGCTGAACACCGTTTTCACATTTTTTCGTAGGTTTCTGTTTCATGGTTTTTCACCTCCTTCGTTTTGTAAGTCCACAACATACCACACTGTGACGAAATTATCTACTACATTTCCATCACCCCCTGTACCTGCTCCTGACCTTCTCCCATTAATTCCTCCAGGCTTTCCGTCCCGATGTAGGCGATATAGCCACGGTCAGTGAACATTCCCGTCCCAGAATCCATATGCTGTTGGCCATACCTCTCATAGTCGTAGAACTCGTCCAGAGTGGGATCATAATGAAACTGGCCGGATTGCTGGATCATGTATTTACCGTATTCTGCTGGGGTATGAGCACCAGGAGCAAATTCGAACAGATCCAGATTTTCTGCTAAGCGGCAAATCTGATTGGCATTCTCGGGCTGCGCCATACCAACCACAACCCCCAGTTTTATCCGGTCGGCATTCGACAATTTTTCTACCGCTTTGGCCAGTTCATTGAGCTCGTAGATGTCCTCATGCGGAAAGTCCAATGTCACATCGATTTCCATAGGATTACATTTATTTGCCCAATGGGAACACCTTTTGTATATCACCGTCTGAACTGCAATAAATCCACCGGGAAATATCTTCGTTGTAAGCAGGTAAGAGAGATATCTGCCGGAAATGCACTTTTTAAAAATTCAGAAACGGGGCACTCTCGTAGCAAGCCTCCGCCCCCTGCTTTTCCCCATCATCAGAAAAACGGCCGCTCCCATCCCGGCCGGGATGGCACAGCGCCGTCCTGGGCATGGGACACGCTGGCGAAAATGGCCGCTTGCGACAACGCAAAGGATCGTTTTGTGGACATGGGGGACGGCCTCTTCCCGTCACCGGCTGAATCTTTTTCATAAAACAGAAGGAAATGTCTTTACAATTTCGCTCAAATCCCATACAATAGGATGGATCGAGGAGGGATAAAGTTCGATGTCCAACAAACCAATGAAGAACCCACCCAGCTATGTCAAGGTCCAAAATTATATTCTGGAAAAATGTAAAAGCGGAGAGTACGCAATCGGCTCCCGCATCCCCTCAGAAACTGAACTGGCCCGCATGTTTTCGGTTTCCCGCATCACCGCAAACAAAGCGGTTTCAGAGCTGGCTTTGAAAGGAATCCTCAAGCGAATTCGCGGCAAGGGCAGTTTCGTTGTCTCCAGGGTTTCTGCTGAAGGCAACAAATCTCAGGCGTTTTCCGCCGCCGTGATTACCAATATCTCCGAGGGAAAGAAGCATGAGATGTCTCAATTCCGCGTCCTGACCACCTGCCCGGAGCTGGCACAGAAGCTCAATCTGCCCGCAAACGAAAGTTTTTACGAAATTGTCCGGAAAAATATCAACGCCCGCAGCTCTGTCTCCTGGGACTACACCTATATTCCCTGCTCCATTTCCCCCGACCTGCTCCTTTCCTTTGAGCAGATGAAGGACTGCTATATCCATGAATATCTCAGACAGCTGCCCAACGTGAACCCCAAATTTATGAAAGTATTCATCAACACTCCCTGTATGTCCTTCCTGACCCCGGCTCTGGAACACTTTGAGGACCCCTCTGGTATTTCCATCTGGTCCTCCTTTGTCTATGACAATGACATGAACATTCTCGCCGCCACTTTTACCCTGTACTCCTTGTCCGACGACGAGCTTCCCCTCTTCCTGTTCTCAGTTTGACGCCGGACAGCCAAAGAGGCCATGCATTTTCATGCATGGCCTCTCAGCTTTGTTCCGTTTGGTAAACGGTCAGGCGTTCGTCCAGTCCTCAATCATGATTTTCAGGATCTCCTGGTCCGTCTCCCGCATGCCTTCCCGGCCCAGGCGTCCCACGCTGGCGATGGTATTCTCGACTCCCTTTTTGACTATGCCGTCGCCGCTGCGGAACTGCTGGTTGTAGCAATACATTTCATAGCCCATGATGCCGGCATCCACGCCCACGGCAATTTTGCCCGCGCAGGAGGCCTTGGCTCCGTCGCAGATGACGCCGGACACCACCGCCAGGGCATTCACCAGCGTATGGGAGATGGCCTTCAGGTCCGCTCCCTTCAGATAGGCAATGCCGCACCCCGCGGCCGCCCCGGCACTGATGGCGCCGCAGTAGGCCGAAAGGCGGCCGATGCCGGTTTTCTGGTGAATTCCGATCAGGTTGGCCAGGGCCAGAGCCCGGTAGAGCTGCTCCTGACTGGCCCCCAGCTCCTTGGCATATACCACCAGAGGCATTGTGACCGTAATTCCCTGGTTGCCGCTGCCCGCGTTGATGACCACAGGGAGCTCACAGCCGTTCATGCGGGCGTCAGACCCGGCGGCGGCATACGCCTTGGCCCGGTTCTTCACCGTGTCAGGCCCATTTTGGAGCAGAACCGAACCCACGTTGGCGCCATAGTCCCCCCGAAGGCCCTCCTCCGCAATGGCGGTGTTGTACTGGATCTGGCGGTCCAGCACCTCCCGGATGTCCTCGATCTCCACCGAGTTGGCAAAATCATAGATCGTTTTGACGGTCAGGAAGGAGCGGTCGGTAAGGCCCTTTTCGCTCTCGTCCTCCACCGGCTCGTTGCGGATCATCTCGCCGTCCTTCTCAATCAGAACCACGTTGGTGTGGTAGTTGGCAATGCGCACCTTGGCGTAGGATTCCCCTTTCCACAGGGTGACAATAATGTCAAAAATCAGGCCGGTGTCCGCCAGCTGAACCTTCGCTTTGACCTCCTCCAGAAAACGGCCGATCTCCTTTTTCTGCTCCTCGGAAACCTGCGCAATGACCTGGAGCTGCTTTTCAGGGTCGCCCGCCACAACGCCGGCCGCCGTAGCCGCGGGGATGCCCCGCAGCCCGCCGGTGTTGGGCACAACCACGCTCTTGACATTTTTGATGATGTTGCCGCTGGCCTCCACCAGGATGCGGTCGGGCAGCTCGCCCAGATACTTGCGGGCAATGGCGGCACAGTAGGCAATGGCAATGGGCTCGGTGCATCCCATGGCGGGAAGCAGCTCCTCCTTCAGGATGGCAACACAGTCCCGGTACGCCTGGTCAGTTCTGTTCATCGTTCAGTTCCCCCTCATTTGTCGGTATCGCCGCCCCAAACAGGGATGCGGCTCAAGCACTTTTTGTTTTGTAATATCAATATATCAAACCAGGCGAAAATGTCAATACTTTTCTGGTCAAAAAACTGAAAAGACAGTTCAACATCTGCCCGGCGGAAAACATACATGTGTGTCAATCGTGCAGGACGCTGTAAAGACATATCCGATCTTTATTGCTTTTGCCAAACATTCCGCAAAGGGCTTGACGGAGCCGCACCCACAGGATATAATACAGCTGAAATTTGATTTTACATGAAATCATGCAAAGGCGCGCGTCCCAGTCCTGGGATACGCGCTTTTCTCTGCAAAAGAAAATTTGCTGCAATATTTGCATCATCCGCCTGGGCCTCAATCCGCCGCCAGAATCATCCGGTCCAGCGCGCAAAGGAGAGGAAGCATGAAGATCACGGTTTTGGGTCTGGGGAAAATCGGCCATGCCATGGCCGCTCTGCTGTGCAGCCGCGGCTTCGAGGTAACCGGCTTCACCCGGGACCCGGAAAAGGCATCCGCCGTCAACCGGCACGGAATTACAGTGTCCGGCGCCCTCACCGGGAATTATCCCATCCGGGTCACCACGGATCTGGACGCGGCTGTGGACGGCGCCCGGTTCCTGGTGGTGACCACCAGCTCCAGGGGACACAAGCCCCTGGCAGAGCGGTTGAAAGGCCGGCTTCAGCCGGGACAGCGGATTGTCATTTTCACCGGAAACTGGGGTGCTTATGAATTCTACACGGTTCTGCGGGAGGAAGCGCGGGCCAAGCAGGTGGTCCTGGGAGAGACCAGCGGAAACCTGGCCGCCGTCCCCACGCTGACCCATCCGGCCACCGTGTTCCTGAAGCCCCCCAAGGCCCGGATGAGCTTTGCCGCCATTCCCGCAGCTGCGGCGCCCCAGGTTGTGGAGGAGCTGAGGCAGGCCCTCCCGGAGCTCTATCCGGTGCGCAATATTCTGGATACCTCTATGAACAATACCAATCCGCCGGTCCATGTGCCGGTATGCCTGTTCAACATCACCCGGATGGCCAACGGCGAGGAGGCCCGGTTTTACGGCGAATGTATGCCTCCCGTACTGCTGGACCTTCTCATGGCGGCTGACAGGGAGCGCTGCGCGGTGGCCCGTGCAATCGGCGCGGAGCCGAAATCCGTGCTGGAGCTGATGAACACGGCCTGGCAGACGCACTACGATGATATCAAGACGCTGGGGCAGGAAAATCCCAGCCTGCGCACCGTAATGCTGCCCAAGACCCCCTATCACCGCTTTTTGCTGGAGGATGTTCCCTTCGGCTTTCTTGCGGTAAGCCGTCTTGGAAAGCAGTATGGCGTCCCCACCCCCCTGATTGACGGAATGGTTGAACTGTACCAGGCTCTGCTCGGCCAGCGGGCAGAAATGACAGGACCGGAATTTCTCGTCCCGCTGTCTGAAGTTTTGTAGGGGAAGCCTGGAAACCTCTGTCTGCTCAGACCGGGAAGTTCAGAAAAAATGAATTAATTGCTGCAAAGCGGTATTAGCGGGGCCGCTGTCCAGACGGATGGGCGCTCACCCCCCTCCTTAAATGGATCAGGCCGCCTATAAGCTAATACAAATCTTTTCCGGTGAAAATAAATTTGTATTTATTTTATCTAAAAAGTCAACTAAATATGTATTGACTTTATAGGAAGTACATAGTAAAATGCCAGCAGAATTGTTTGGATGTGCCTGAGTGCGCCGGAATATGTTCCATACCGCGGCGCCGGCCGGCACAGGAAAGGGGAGTATGAGATGACCAAAGCAGAACGCATTCGCGCCGCCCTGCGAGGCGAGCGGCCGGACCGCGTGCCCTATGCCCTGTGGTCCCATTTCCCGGGAATTGATATGGACCCGGAGAAATTGGCGGAGGAGAGCTGGAGCTTTTATAAAAAGCTGGACATTGACCTGATCAAAACCATGAACAACGGGATGTATCCCATCGAGGATCTGGGCTGTGAGGTGGATTATTCCGAGATCAGGAAGGGCGGCGTGGCCAAGCTGGTGAGCACGCCGGTGCACCAGGTGTCGGACTGGGACAAGATTCCGGTGTGCGATCCCGGAAAGGGCGCCCTGGCCCGGGAGCTGCACTCTCTGGAGCTGCTGCTTGAGATGCGGGACAAGGCCGGGGACGATGTGCCGGTGATCTTCACCTGCTTCAGCCCCCTGACCATCGCCGACAAGGTGTCGGGCAAGCACTGGCAGGAGCACATTGACCAGGGCGGCATCAGCCAGATCAAGGCCGCGCTGGACCGGATCACCGAGACCACCTGCGCCCTGGTCCGCCGGGCTACCGAGATGGGGGCGGACGGTATCTTCTTCGCCTCTCAGATGAGCAACTACGATGTGACCACGGCGGAGCGCTACCGCGAGCTGGGCGTCCCCTACGACGTACAGGTGATTCAGTCCTCCAGGGGCTGGTTCAACGTGCTCCACGCCCACGGCAATGACATCATGTTTGAGCTGCTGAAGGACTACCCCGTGCAGGTATTCAACTGGCATGTGGGAGAGAGCCTGCCCGAGATGGACGAGTGCGCTCTTCTCACCGGGAAGTGCCTGATGGGCGGGCTGCAGCGGGCCGACATCACCAACCGCAACCACAACGCCGTTCACAACCAGATTTTCCGGGCCCTGAAGGCCACGGATGGAAAGGGCCTGATTTTGACCCCCGGCTGCGTCATCCGCTATCCGCTGGACGAGGAAATGCTCGCCTCAGTTCGCAAAACCAAGGAGGAGGTGGAAGGCAAGCTGTTCTGAGGCGGAATCCACTGTATCGTTGTTAAGGAGGAGATATTTTGGACAAAAAGAAAATCAGTATCATCAGCAGTCTTGTGGTGCTGGCGATCGCCATCATGTTCCTGGTCTATTCCCTGCAGTACTCCTTTGTGGGAATCATCGGCCCGGGTCCCGGCGTAATGCCCTTCGCCCTGTCTCTCATTCTGCTGATCCTGGCGGTATCCTATATGATCACCGCCTTCCGCGGCAAGGACTCGGTGGGCAGCATGCCCGACCGGAAGGGCCTGCTCAGCATCCTGATGATCCTTGTGTACATGGCCATCTATGTGGTTCTGCTCAAGCCCCTGGGCTCTGTGCTGGCCGGCATCGTGTTCCTGTTTCTGCTCTACCGCACCAGCTACCGCTGGTATGTGGCCCTGGGCATCTCGGCCATTGTATCCATTTTCCTGTTTGTCGTATTCCGGGTGCTGCTGGAGGTCAACCTCCCCATCAACGCCTTTGGTTTCTAAGAGGAGGGGAACATTTTGCTGGAATCTTTAATTAACCTGATGGGCGGCTTCCAGACGGCGCTGACCCCGATCAACCTGCTGTTCTGTCTGGGCGGCGTCGCCATGGGCATGTTCGTGGGAGTGCTGCCCGGCCTGGGTCCCGTGGCCGGAACCGCCCTGCTGATCCCCATGACCTACGGTCTGGAGCCGGTCACCGCCATCATCATGCTGGCCGGCATCTTCTATGGCGCCATGTACGGCGGCACCATTACATCCGTTCTGATCAACACCCCCGGCGAGGGCGCCTCCGTCATCACCTGTATCGACGGCTATCAGATGGCCCGTCAAGGCCGGGCCGGTCAGGCCCTCGGCGTAGCAGCCATCGGCTCCTTTGTGGGCGGCGTGGTGGCCATCCTGTGCCTGACCTTCCTTGGCCCGGCCATCGCTGACATCGCCCTGGGCTTCGGCCCCCCTGAGTTCTTCAGTCTGATGTGCTTCGGCCTGCTGCTGGTGGTCGGCCTGATGGGCAAGTCTGTGGTCAAGGGCCTGATCGCGGTCATTCTGGGCGTTCTGCTCTCTGAGATCGGCATTGACAGCGGCTCCGGCATGGACCGCTTCCTCTTCGGCCAGATCGAGCTGCTGGACGGCATCGACTTCGTGGTGCTGGCCATGGGCCTGTTCGGAATCTCCGAGATCCTGCTGAACATGGAGGACGTGGAGAAGGTCCAGGTCCCCGCCAAGGTGGAGAACATGATTCCGCCCCGCGAGGAGTGGAAGCCCACCCTGGCCGCCATCGCCCGCGGCACCGGCATCGGCATGGTGCTGGGCCTGATCCCCGGCTCCAGCGCCTCCATCGCCTCCCTCATCTCCTACTCCGTGGAGAAGAAGGTGGCCAAGGACCCCAGCCGCTTCGGCCACGGCGCCATCGAGGGCGTCGCCGGTCCCGAGACGGCCAACAACGCCTACTCCGGCGCCGCTCTGATCCCCCTGTTCACCCTGGGCATCCCCAGCTCTCCCACGGTTGCCATTCTGCTGGGCGCCTTCATCATGCACGGCCTGAATCCCGGTCCCCTGCTGTACCAGAACGACCCCGACTTTATCTGGGGCGTCACCGCCAGTATGTTTATCGGAAACGTACTGCTGCTGATCATGAACCTGCCCATGGCCAACCTGTGGGCCAAGGTGGCGCTGGTCCCCTACAAGCTGCTCTATCCCATGATCCTGATCATCTGCATGATCGGCATCTATTCCGTGGGCCGCAGCCTGTTTGACATCGGCCTGCTGATCTTCTTCGGCATCATCGGCTATCTGATGAAGAAGCTGGAGATCCCCGCCGCCGCCCTGATTCTGGCCTTCATCCTGGGCGAGAATCTGGAGTACACCATGATCCAGACGGTGGCCATGTCTGACGCCGGACTGCTGCTGCTCTTCCAGCGCCCCGTCTCCTGCGTCATCACCGTCCTGTGCATCATCGCCCTGGTCATCAGCCTGTACACCGCCATCAAGCAGCGGCGCGACCAGCTGGGCGACGAGTAATCGCCATGTTTCAGGCCCGCCCGGCGGCGGGAACTGTGTTGTATCCTGCGGCATGGAAAACACCGGCACTGTCCGGAATTAAATTGGAGGGAAACCTATGAAGAAAAAACTGATCTCGGCTCTGGTCGTGGCTGCCATGTCCGCCTCTCTGCTGGCCGGCTGCAGCAGCACCGGCAGCGGCTCCACCGGCGGCAGCGGTTCCACCGGCGGCACCAGCGGCAGCACCAGCGGCAGCACCGGCGGCTCTTACGACTCCTATCCGGAGCGCGCCATCGAGGCCATCATCGCCTTTGATCCCGGCGGAGGCAGCGACATTGCCGCCCGCAGCATTCTGAGCTATACCGAGGAGTACCTGGGCGAGCCCTTCGCCATTGAGAACCGGCCCGGCGCCGGCGGCATCGTGGGCTGGACCGCCATCGCCACCGCCGATCCCGACGGCTACACCATCGGCATGATCAACCTGCCCTCTGTCATCTTCAACCCCATCACCATGGGCGACCAGGTCAACTACACCATGGATGACTTCGCCCCCATCGCCAACTTCGTCAGCGACCCCGGCACCTTCGCCGTCCTGCCTGACAGCGACATTCAGTCTCTCCAGGACATGATCGACGCCGCCGCCGCCAACCCCAACGGCCTGCGCGTGGCCTACAGCGGCCCGGGCACCAGCGAGGCCCTGACCCTGCGCCGCCTGGAGCAGACCTACAACATCGAGATCCGCGAGGTCCCCTTTGACGGCACCGGACCCATGCTCACCGCTCTGCTGGGCGGCCAGGTGGACGTGATGTGCGCCAACGTCTCCGAAATCGTGGGCCAGTACACCGGCGGCGCCGTAAACCTGCTGGCTGTCGGCGCTGCGGAGCGCATCGACATGGTGCCCGACGTGCCCACCTACATTGAGTGTGGCTTCGACCAGACCCAGGTCGCCATGCGCGGCATGGCCGCTCCCGCCGGCACCCCCGATGAGATCATCCAGATCCTGGCCGACGCCATGGAGCAGGCCGTGAACGATCCCGACTTCCAGGCGGACGCTGCCAAGCAGAACCTGCCTCTGGACTTCATGGGCCCCGAGGAGTACAAGGCTGAGATTGAGCGTCAGCAGGAGTTCTATCAGGAGCAGTACGACATCAATCCCTGGTAAGTCTTTCCGCCCGCCGAAAGAAGCCATGCAAGCCTGCGCTCTCTCCGGAGCATAAGCAGGCAGATGGACCATAAAAAATATGAGCTGAGTGTTTCAAAACACTCAGCTCATATTTTAGCTCCGCCTCTCCCTTCAGCCTCCTCTTCCGCCGGTCCGGGGCAGCCGGCGCAAGTCTCAGGCCCCCTTTTCCTCAAAAAAACGGAGCGGCGGCTGCGTGGGCAGCGCCGCTCCGTTTCTCATTTTTGTCTGCTTCCGCCAAGCGCCCCGCGGCCGCAGGACCTGATGAACGGCGAAACGCATACTCGGCCTTTCCGCCGCAATTCAGCGCTTTCTGCTGAAAATCCGCTCCAGAATGTCCCAGTCGTCATCACTGACCGAGGGCTGCTTTTCCTCTGCCGGCTGAAGCTCAACCGCGGGGACAGGCTCCGCCGCCGGCGCTTCCGCCCGCTGGGGCTGGGACTTGACCGCCGGGCGCTCGGGGGCGGCCTGGACCGGGGTGCTTCCCTCCTCAAAGCCGGTGGCAATGACGGTGACCCGGATCTCGTCCTCCAGCGTCTCGTCAAAGGCGGCTCCAAAGATGATATTGGCCTCGGGATGGGCAGCCTCCTGCACCAGATTGGCGGCGGTCTCCACCTCCTCCAGCCCAATGTCCATGGAGCCGGTGACGTTGATGAGCACGCCCTTGGCCCCGTTGATGGAGGTCTCCAGCAGGGGGCTGGAGATGGCCATCTTGGCCGCCTCCTCCGCCTTGTTCTTGCCGGCGGCACGGCCCACCCCCATGTGGGCCCGGCCGGCGTCCTTCATGACTGCGGACACGTCGGCGAAGTCCAGATTGATAAAGCCCGTGTTCTTAATCAGGTCGGAGATGGACTGGACGGCCTGCTGCAGCACGTCATCGGCAATCTCAAAGGCGTTGACCATGGTGATCTTCTGGTCGGTGGCCAGCTTCAGCCGCTCGTTGGGGATGATGACCAGGGAGTCCACCTTGTTGCGCAGCTCGGCAATGCCGCCCTCCGCCTGCTTCATGCGGCGCATCCCTTCAAAGCGGAAGGGCTTGGTGACCACGCCCACGGTGAGGACGCCCAGCTCCTTGGCAATGTCGGCCACGATGGGGGCCGCGCCGGTGCCGGTGCCCCCTCCCATGCCCGCGGTGATGAACACCATGTCGGCGTCCTCCAGGGCCTTGGAGATCTGGTTGCGGTTCTCTTCGGCGGACTTGCGGCCCACCTCCGGGTCGGAGCCCGCCCCCTGTCCGTTGGTCAGCTTCTCGCCGATCTGGATCTTATAGGTGGCGCTGGAGACGGCCAGCGCCTGTTTATCCGTATTGACGGCGATAAAGTCCACGCCCTTGGTCCCCGTCTTTACCATGCGGTTGACCACGTTGTTTCCTCCGCCGCCCACGCCGATTACCTTGATGTTTACCACGCTGTCAGGACCCATATCCAATCCGAAGGCCATTGATTGTTCCTCCTATGTAAAAGTCGAGGCGCATCGAAAAAAACAAGCTGTTGTGGCTCGCGCCCCCTGATGAAGTCAATATTTTGTTATATTGTATCGCTCTTTTTCCGGCAGGTCAAGAGAAATTCAATCGGAAGGTTAAATTTCCCAGCGATCTTTTTCTTCAGCCCGGGGAATAGACGGCCGGATATTCCTCCTGCGTCAGATCCAGGGTCCCGGTACAGGTGGGCCCAACCCGCTCGTCCAGATCGGCCACCGCCTCCGCCAGCACCTGAAGCAGGTAAGAAAAGTCTCCGTTCAGCAGTATTTTCACGTCAAAGCGGTCCAGATACCGCATCCGGAGCTGGGTATTCTCCAGATCAATTGAGGACACCTGCTCCAGCATCCCCTGCTCCTCCAGGGCCTGGAGCAGCTCCAGCAGGGCGCTTCTCCGGGCCTCCTCCCCCTCCGGCACGGCGATCATGGTGCCCGCCCGGGGCATCAGCAGGGTGAGGCCTGTCACCTCCAGCTCGGCGCTGTCCGCCGGGGCAGGCTCCAGCAGCTTGCCGGATACGTTGATCAGCCACGCCTCGTCAGCCTGCTCCAGGGGCGCCGCCTCCTCCGAGGTATCCGTCCCGCCGCTTTCCGCCGCCCCGTCCCCTTCCGGGGCGGCCGTCTGGGCGGAGGCCTGACTGGGCATCACCCGGGCCACCGCCCGGCACTCCACCACCTGGATCAGAATGGTGCTGGGCAGGCCGCGCTGGATGGATACCTCCGCGATGTAGGGCAGCTGCTCGCGGATCTGCTGCTGAATATGGAATTTATTCATGGCGTACAGGTTATCCCCCAGCTCAATGCCGGAGGCCGCCACCACCTCCTCCTGGGTGTAGCGGCTGTTGCCCGAGACCACCACGGTCTCCACCCGGAAAAACACGGTGGCCCCCACCGTCAGAGCCAGCACCACCGCCGCGGCGCACAGCAGCTTGAACAGGGGACCGAACCGGCCCCTGTTCCGCTTTCGTCTGCGGTTGCTTCTCGGTGCTGCCATAGCGTTCTCCTTGTCAATCTTCTGTGCCTTCCTTACGGACCCTCCCGGATCTCCGCGCCCAGTGCGCGCAGCCCCCGGTCCAGGCCGTCGTAGCCCCGGCGGATGTGCCTCAGATCGGAAATCACGGTGGTCCCCTCCGCCCCCAGGGCGGCCACCACCAGGGCGGCTCCCCCCCGCAGGTCGGTGCTGCGCACCCGGGCCCCGTGAAGCCGCCCCGCGCCGGATACCACCGCCACCCGGCCGGACACCTGAATGTCGGCCCCCATGCGGCGCAGTTCGTCCACATGGTGATAGCGGCTTTCAAATATGTTCTCCACAAACATGGTGGTCCCCTCCCCTCCGGCCAGGGCGGCCATCAGGATGGCCTGCGCGTCGGTGGGAAAGCCCGGATAGGGGGCGGTGCGCACCGGCGAGATACCCCGCATGGCTCCCCTCTGCTCCAGGACAATCCGTCCGGGCGCGGAGGACACCCGGCAGCCCGCCTCCTCCAGGCAGGTGAGGACGGCGCCGAGGTGGGCCGGTTCCGCGCCGTCCAGCTCCACCCGGCCTCCCGCGGCGGCCGCGGCGCACAGATAAGTGGCCGCCGCGATGCGGTCCCCCATCACCCTGTGCTCCGCCGGATGGAGGGGCCGCCCGCCGTGGACCGCCACCACCGAGCCGCCCGCCCCCGAGACCTCCGCCCCCATGCTCCGCAGAAAGGCCTGCAGGTCCTCAATCTCCGGCTCCCGGGCAGCCCCCACAATGGAGGTCACCCCCGGGCAGCCGCAGGCGGCCAGCATGGCGTTCTCAGTCGCTCCCACGCTGGGCATGGATAAGTACACCTCTCTGCCCCGCAGCCGCCCCCCTCCCCGGCAGCGCAGGCTGCCCTGGCACTCCTCAATCTCCGCCCCCAGGCTGCGCAGGGCGGACAGATGCAGGTCAATGGGGCGTGGTCCCAGCTCGCAGCCCCCGGGGTAGGACAGCTCCGCCTCCCCCAGCCGGGCCAGCAGAGCCCCCAGAAAAATAACCGAGGAGCGCATCTCCCGCATCAGCCGGTCCGGAATGTCACAGCGGCTCAGACAGGAGGCGTCCACCCGGACGGCGTCCCCCTCCCGCTCCACCCGGCAGCCCAGCAGGGACAGGATGTCCAGGGTGGCCGACACATCAGATAAATCGGGGCAGTTGTGGATGACGCTCTCTCCCGGCGCCAGCAGGGCGGCGGCCAGAATGGGGAGCACACTGTTCTTGGCTCCCTGAACGGACAGCCGGCCCTCCAGGAGGCGGCCGCCCTCAATACAATAACAGCTCATAGGATAGCCTCCAAATCCACGGATTTAGCCTATCCTATGCCTAAAACGGGAAAGTGGTTTCTGACACTCTGATGAAATCGGGATTGTATTTCGTAGGGGCGGATATGATCCGCCCGCACAAACCCACAACCCCACGCTCGGGCGGCGGCGGGCGGCTGATAGCCGCCCCTACTTCAGCAGCTCCATCAGGGTCTGGTAGATCTTTTCCCCCGCGTCGGGGATGGCCATGTCCCGCAGGGCCCGGACCATGGCGTCCCGCCGGTCCCGCTCCCGCAGCACCAGCATGGCGGTGTCGTACAGGGTATTCTCCACACAGTCCTCCTCCCGCAGCATCAGCGCCGCCCCCTGGTCGGAGAGCACCCGGGCATTCTTCTCCTGGTGGTTTGCGGTGACATTGGGGGAGGGGACCAGAATGGCGGGCTTTGTAATGGCGGTCAGCTCCGAGATGGTGGAGGCGCCCGCCCGGCAGAGCACCAGGTCGGCGGCGGCCATCACCAGAGGCATGTCGTAGATATACTCCCGTACCTCCACCCCGTTGTCCCCCAGCTTCAGCCCCCGGCGGAGCAGCTCCTCCTGCATCCAGGGGAAATCCCTTCCCGCGCCGTGGATATGGCGGATAGGCGCCCCCTCGTAGCACTCCTTGGCGACGAAGTCCACCATTTTCTGGTTCATCACCTCGGCCCCCAGAGAACCCCAGTAGGACAGCAGCAGGGGCCGCTCATCGTCAAAGCCCAGCTTCTCCCGGGCCTCCTGCCGGGTGTACTGGAAGAAATCTCCCCGCACCGGGGTGCCTGTCACCACCACCTTGGAGGGGTTCGGATAGCAGCTCCGGCTCTCCTCAAAACCCACCATCACCCGGTCCACCACTCTGGACAGCGCCCGGGTGGTCAGGCCGGGGAGGGCGTTGGACTCATGGACCGCGGTGGGGATATGCCGCCGGGCGGCCTCGTGGACCACGGGATAGGAGGCATAGCCCCCCGTCCCCACCACCAGGTCAGGCTGAAATTCATTCAGGATTCGCCTGGCCTGGCCCCGGGAGCGCCGCATATTCACCAGGGTCCCGAAGTTATGGGCCAGGTCGGCGGGTGACATGGAGCGGTGAAAGCCGGTGATGGTCACCGAGCGGATCTGATACCCCTCCCTGGGCACCAGCTTGTTCTCCATCCCCCCGTCCGCTCCCACAAACAGGATGCGGCAGCCGGGCTGACGGTCTTGAAAAATGCGGGCCAGGGCCACTGCCGGGTTCACATGGCCGGCCGTTCCGCCGCAGGTAAACAGGATGTTCATGGAAACACCTCGTCTGTCTTGAGATAGGAGATAGGAGTGATGAGATAGGAGATACAGGCAAAAGACTGTGAGCAGGGGCGCTGTCTTGCCTCCTGCAGTCTTATCTCCTATCTTCTATCTCCTAACTCCTATCTTCTCCTTAGTCTTTCTTGGGCGCCGGGCACTGCCGGGAGACGCTGAGCACGATCCCCATCTCGGCCAGATGAATCATCAGGGCGGTGCCGCCGTAGCTGAAGAAGGGGAGGGAGATGCCGGTGTTGGGGATCAGGTTGGTCACCACCCCCACGTTGAGGAACACCTGCACCGCCAGCAGGGTGATGATGCCCACCACGGTGAGGGTGCCGAATTTGTCCCGGGCGTGGAGGGCCAGCCAGTAGCCCCGCAGGATCAGCAGGGCAAAGAGCACCAGGATGATAACCGCCCCCACAAAGCCCAGCTCCTCCACCGCGATGGAGAAGATCATGTCGTTCTCCGGCTCGGGGAGAAAGTCGAACTTCTGCAGGCTTTTGCCCAGCCCCTTGCCCAGCAGGCCGCCGGACCCGATGGCGTACAGGGATTGAATGATCTGGTAGCCGCCATCCAGGGGATAGTCCCACGGGTTCAGCCACAGGTTGATCTTCCGGGTCATATAGTCGGTGGCAAGGATGATGAAGGCCAGTCCGGCCACCGCGACGGAGCCCAGACCGATGAACCAGCCCAGGTGGATGCCGGCGGCAAAGAGGACGGAGGCCGCTCCCACCATGATCAAAATGGTACCCGACATGTGGGGCTCCAATACCACCAGCAGCAGCACGATGACCAGCACCGCGCCGTAGGGCACCAGCTCCAGGAAGCCGATGCGGTCCAGCCGGTTCAGGGTGCGGCCGGTGAGGGTGCGGTTGGTGTACTTCTTGTGCTTCTCCGTGTCCCGCTTGGACAGGCGGGCGGCGAAGAAGAGGATGACCGTCACCTTGGCGATCTCTGAGGGCTGATAGGTGGGGCCGGCCACGATGAAGATCCGCAGCCAGCGCTTCACCTGGTTGATCTCAACCCCCAGCGGCGTGAGGGCCAGGGCCAGCAGGGCGACAGACACGACCAGCATGGGCAGGGACAGGATGCGCAGGGTCTGGTAGTTGATCTTGGACACCAGGTACATGACCACCAGTCCGGCCCCGGCAAACAGCGCCTGCCGCTGGAAATAGAACAGGGGCGAGCTGACATCCGGGTCGTAGTAGGCGGTGGCATAAGAGGCGGAGAACACCACAATAAGGCCGATGCCCAGCAGGATCAGGGTGAGCATCAGGAAGGGCAGGTCCACCGGCCCCCGGGCCAGCTGCTCCTCCATGGTCAAATCGCGCTTGGGCTTGCGGGACAATGGGCTCACTCCTTCCTGCGGGTGGTTTTGGGGGAATTTCGCCGCCTGCGGGCGGCGGACGGGGCTGAAATTCCCCGCATTCTGGACATGCCCCTCCCAGGTGGAGGGCTGGGGCGGGCGCACACTGTGCGCCCCTACAGAACGGCAATTCCTAACTCCTAACTCCTATCTCCTAACTCCTATCTCTCACATGGGGTAGCGGTTCATAACCCCCAGGAAGGCCAGCAGACACAGCAGCAGGGTGCCGCCGGAAAAGACGCAGAACAGCCTCGTCTCGCTCCAGCCGCCCAGCTCCAGGTGGTGGTGAAGCGGTGCCATGCGGAAGAACCGCTTGCCCCCGGTTTTTTTGAAGTATGTCACCTGGATGATGTCAGAGAGGACCTCCAGCACATAGACCAGCCCCACCACCGGAAGAATCAGGGGAATATCCAGGGCAAAGGCAAAGCCGCACACCATCCCGCCCAGGAACAGGGAGCCGGTGTCCCCCATAAACACCTTGGCCGGGTGGAAGTTGTAAATCAGGAAGGCGGACAGCCCCCCCGCCAGGGCGGCGGCCAGAATGGTCAGGTCGCTCCGCCCGTACCAGGCGGACACCGCCATATAGAACAGGGCCACGGGGATGGTGACGCCGGTGGCCAGCCCGTCGATTCCATCGGTCAGGTTGACCGCGTTCACCGTCCCCACCATGACAAAGGCGGCAAACACCATGAACACAACCCAGGGGATGCCCACGATCTCGATATTGAGAAAGGGGATGTACAGGTCGGGGGTGAGGTACCCCTCGCTCCGCAGCAGCACGGTAAAGGCGATGGCGGCCGCCAGCTGAAGGAGAAACTTCTGGGGGGCGGTCAGCCCTTCGTTGGCCTTGTGCCGCAGCTTTTGGAAGTCGTCAATCAAGCCGATCACTCCAAACACCAGAGCAAAGAGGAAAACGTACCAGTGATTCCGCAGTCCCATGCGCAGGGACTGGCCTCCCGCCGCCAGGAGCGCCACGGCAATGGCCAGAATAAACATCACCCCGCCCATTGTGGGGGTGCCCTGCTTGGACATGTGCCAGACAGGGCCGTCCTGCCGAATGGACTGGCCCGCCTTCAGCCGCCGCAGGACGGGAATCAGCACCAATCCCGCGATGGCTGTCACGCCAAAGGCCACAATAAAGCTGAGTATGGCTGTCATATCCGGAACCTCCAGGCTTCTTTGTCTTTTGTGGGCCGCGTCCGCTCCCGCCGAATCCTCCGGTGCGGAGGCGGCGGCTCACACACAGAAATCAGGTCATTATACTACGCCGGCCGGAATATTTCCAGTCCTTTCTTGTCGCCCCTCCCGGGAGCGGAACCACTCGGCCACAATCTCCCGCTCGTCCATGGGGTGCTGCACGCCGTCCACCTCCTGATAGGTCTCGTGTCCCTTGCCCGCCAGCAGAATCACATCCCCCGGCCGCCCCTGCTCCAGGGCCCAGCCGATGGCCTTCCTCCGGTCGGGCTCCACATGGACCCTGTCCCGCACCCCCTCCATCCCGGTCAGGATGTCAGAGATGATCTCCATGGGGTCCTCGGTGCGGGGGTTGTCGGAGGTGACCACAGTCAGGTCGGCCAGCTCCCCCGCCACCGCCCCCATGACAGGCCGCTTGGTCCTGTCCCGGTCGCCCCCGCAGCCGAACAGGCAGATCAGCCGGCCCGCCGTGAAGTCCCGGGCGGTGAGCAGGATATTTTCCAGCGCGTTTGGGCTGTGGGCGTAGTCGATGAGCACTGTGTAGGCCCGGGGAACGGGGACCACCTCCACCCGGCCCTTCACCCCGTGGACGCAGCGCAGGGCGGCGGCCAGGGCGTCCAGCTCCAGCCCCAGACACAACCCCGCCGACAGGGCGGCCAGGGCGTTATAGATGGAAAAGCCGCCGGGAATGGGCAGGTGGACCCGGGCCAGACGGCCCAGAGTCAGAGCCTCGAACTCCACATGTCCGGGGAACAGGCGGATGTTCCGGGCGGTCAAATCCGCCTGGGCCCGGTTCTCCGAATAGGTAAAGACGGGGCGGGACAGCCGCTCCAGGTACCAGCGGCCCGCCTCGTCGTCCAGGTTCAGGACGGCCCGGTCACACTGGTCAAAAAGCAGGCCCTTGGCCCGGCGGTACTCCTCCATGGTGTGGTGGTAGTCCAGGTGGTCCTGGGTCAGGTTGGTAAACACCCCCACCGCAAAGAGGAGTCCGGCGGTCCGGTGCTGAACCAGGGCGTGGGAGGACACCTCCATCACCACATGGGTGCACCCCTCGTCCGCCATCCGGCGCAGCAGGGCCTGGAGCTCATAGCTCTCCGGCGTGGTGCGGCGGGCGGGCAGCTCGATCTGGCCGACCATGTTCCGGTTGGTGCCGATCAGGCCCACCTTGGCCCCGGCCGCCCCCTCCAGCATCTCCTTGATGAGGCTGGTGGTGGTGGTCTTTCCGTTGGTGCCGGTGACGGCGACGAGGGTCATGCCCTCCCCCGGCCGTCCAAACCAGTTGGCCGAGATCAGAGCCAGGGCCAGCCGGGGGTCCTCCGCCCCCAGCCAGGGGATATCTGTCTCCGGCGGCGTCCGGCTCAGGACGGCGGCCGCCCCCTTCTCCCGTGCGGCGGCCACATAGCGGCCCCCGTCATCTCTGGCGCCGGGCAGGGCCACAAACAGGGCCCCGGGCTCCAGCGCCCGGCTGTCGTAGGATATGGAATAAATTTCCATTTCTAGGTCGGCCGATCCCCCCGTGAGGGGGACTCCCGCGATCAGCTCTCGCAGTTTCATGGCGTCACCCCTCTGGGGTGGGTTTCATTCTTTTTAAGCGGTGCGAGGTTGTTTTGCCTGGGGCGATGCTCCCTTCCCGGCGGGCGGACAATCTCCTCCTCTCCGGGACGGCATCTCCTTCCTAATTCCCAGCTTCTGATTCATTCTGCATGTTTCTCCTGCCGCTACCCCACGTCCACCGCGCCGTCCTCCACGATGTTGGAGAACTGGACGTCAATCACCGTGCCGGTGGCGGCCGTCGTGCCGCCCTCCACACTCTGGCTGACCGCGGTGGTGGTGTTGCTGTAATAGGTGGACACACCGGAGGCCCGCATGAAAAAGCCCGCCTCCTCCAGCCGTGATTTGGCTGTCTCATAGGTCAGTCCCACCACATTGGGGACCGTTCCGCTCTCCTCCGGGACAGCGTCCCCAAGATAGAGCACCACGGTGGAGCCGCCGGGAACGGCAGATGCGGCGGCGGGCACCTGGCTGGTGACCGTCTCCCCCTCCCCCACGGTGCGGTACTTCAGATTTTTATTCTCCAGCGCGGAGGCGGCGTCCGACACCGTCATGCCGGTGACGCTGGGCGTGGTCACATCCACGGCGGCCGACTCCTCCTGTGTGTACTGCTTCTCCACCCCCAGATAATCCAGAATCTGGGCAATCAGGGGGCCGGCCTTCCGGGCGGCCATGTTGCCGCCGCTGATGTAGACTCCGGTGGTGGAGTAGTTGCTGCCCGGCTCCCGCTCCTGGGGGTGGTCATAGGCCAGCAGAACGATGACCTGGGGGTCGTCCGCCGGGGCAAAGCCCATGAAGGAGACGATGGTGCGCCCCTCCTCGCCGGTCTCGGAGGAGCCCGTCTTGCCGCCGATGCGGTAGCCCGCTACATAGGCGTTGCCGCCGGTGCCGTCGGACACCACGCTCTCCAGAATTCGGGTGGCCGTCTGGCTGGTCTGCTGGCTGACCACCTGACGCACCACAGTGGTCTCCGTGCTCTGCATCACAGTGCCGTCCTGGGTGCTGATGGACTGGACCACATAGGGCTGCACCAGATTGCCCCCGTTGATGACGGCTGAAAAAGCAGTGATCATCTGCAGGGGGGTCACCCCAATGCGCTGGCCGAAGGAGGCCACCGCCAGGTCCACGCCGGTCATCACGTCCCGGTCCCAGATGTTGCCCTGGGGGCTGGCCTCGCCGGGCAGGTCCACGCCGGTCTGCTCCTTCAGGCCGAAGGCCTCGAAGTAGTCGTAAAAGGTGTCAATACCCAGCCGCTGGCCAATGGCGATAAAGGCCGGGTTGCAGGAGTTCTGCACCGCCTCGGCCAGGGTCTGGACGCCGTGGCCGCTTCGGTCGGAGCAGTTGATGGGCCTGGGGTAGCCCGGCACCCGGACAGAGCCGGTGCAGGTGAAGGTGTCGCTCTCGGACACCACCCCCTCCTCCAGTGCGGCGGCCAGCACCAGCGCCTTGAAGGTGGAGCCCGGCTCATAGCGGTCGTTGATGGCCTTGCTGCGCCACTGGGCGTTCACCGCGTCGCTGTAGGCCTGGCTCTCCGCCTGGCTTTGCAGCTCCTCGTCGGTGAGCCCCTCGGTATTGCTGGCCTTCAGCTGCTCATAGATCTGATCCGCATTGGCCTCCATCTCCTCACTGAGCAGGTCATCGGCGATCACGGAGTAGTTGTTGGGGTCAAAGTCGGGGGAGCTGGCAATGCCCAGAATGGCCCCAGTGTTGGGGTCCATGGCGATGGCAAAGGCCCCCTCCCGCACATCAAAGTCCTCAATGCCCTCCTCCAGGGTTTTCTCCAGATAGGACTGGATGGTGGCGTCGATGGTCAGGGTCAGGTTGTAGCCGTCGATGGCGTCCACAAACTCCGAATAGCTGTTGTACATCTGGGTGCCCGCCCCCGTCCTGGTGGTGACCACCCGGCCGGAAGTGCCCTCCAGCACGTCGTCATATACCGCCTCAATGCCGTAGGCGCCCCCCTCCGCGTTGACAAAGCCCAGGGCCTGGGCCGCCAGACTGGAATAGGGGTAGTACCGCTTGGTCCCGGCGATCAGATAGAGGTAGTGGGAGGTCTTGTTCTCCACGATGTAGCTCCGGATGGATTCGGCCTCCTCCTCTTCGATGTTGGTCTTGACCTCCCGGTAGGCGTACTGGGTGGCGTGGACCTGGGTCTCCAGGCGCTCCTGGTCCAGCCCGGGCACCAGGGCCATCAGGTCGGCCACGATCTGGTCCTGCTTGGCCGCCACGGCGGCGTTGTAGGCGTCATCGTCCGGGTTGCCCTCTTCATCGGTATAGTCGTCCCGGTCCACGCTCTCCACCAGGTCCCGGGGGGAGAGCACCAGGGTGTACACCGTGGCCGACATGGCCAGCACATTGCCGTTCCGGTCATAGATATTTCCTCTGGATGCGGACACCGACAGGTCCAGCGTCTGCTGTCCCGCGGCCAGCTGCTGGTAATAGTCATGGTTGACCACCGCCACGTCCCACAGCCGCAGCAGCAGCGGCACAAACAGCAGCACTCCACAGAATCCCATCAGGAAAACAGTCCGCCAAAATATGGTCCGCTTGGACCTTCCGCTCCGGCTGATCTGGCTGAAATTGTCGGACCGCCCGCGCTTCTCCTGCATATTCCGCCTCCTTCCTGCGGTACAGGGGCGCAAGAAATATTCTTTCTTGCGCCCCTCATCTCTCTTGTCTATCCACTATATGGTCCGGTCATCGGAAATATTCGATCACTCCGCCCAACACCTGGGTCAGATCATCCAGTATGCTCCGCAGTGCGCTTCCGGCGGACTCACTCTGATACACCGTCACCGTGTCCGGCTCTGACAGGTCAATATAGACAACCTGCTCCTGAGAGGGGCGGACCATCGTGTCCCCCACCGCCTCCTGGATGGTCTCCATATCAAACATCTTTTCATACTGTGTGCTGAGGATGGCGTTTTCCGACTCAAGGGCGTCCATCTGGCTGCGCAGGGAAACCATCTCGTCACTGAGCTGGGTATACTGGACATAGCTTACCAGCAGCAGCACGGCAAAGGCGACCACCGCCAGAAAGCCCACCACGGCAAAGGGGGCCACCTGGCCCGCTTCCCGCACCTGAACCCGGGTCCGGGTCAGGGTACGCCGGCGGGTATGCTCTCTGGTCCTGGGCTGCGGGGGGCGCTGCAGTTCCTCCTCCCGCCTCGGAGCACGGACGGCCGAGCCGCTGTAGACAGGCGCATAGGCTACGCTGCCATAGGTGTCGTATCCGGTTGTAGTGCGTCGGCGAGTAGCCAAGGTGCCCACTCCATTCTTCCTTCGTTTTTTCTTCCAAATCAAATCTGCGGGAATCGCGCAGCTCTGCCCGCCTCCGCTCCTTTGCTGTCAAAGGCGGCACCAAAATCGAAGCCCCACACAGCGGGTCCGATTTTAAGTTGTCTCCCCTGTGCGCCTGCCCTCCGCGCTTCGCGGTGTCACGCTGCGGGCTGGGCGCACGGCCGGGTCGACAACTTCTCCGACTCCGGGCAGACCCGTCCCCAGCTGCGCCGGTCCCGGGGCCCCTGCCCATCCGCTCCGCCGTTGTCTCCCCTGTGCGCCTGCCCTCCGCGCTCCGCGGTGTCACGCTGCGGGCTGGGCGCACGGCCGGGTCGACAACTTCTCCGACTCCGGGCAGACC